>NZ_JAPDBQ010000075.1:0-19901 GCF_027705325.1 Aeromonas sp. QDB18 | reverse complement strand
GCATATGGATTTAGGGACTCAGAATACTTTTTTCTGAAAATCAAGGCGGCCTTCCCCGGAAAGCCGCGATGAACCTTAAATAAGGTGGTGATTCATTCTGGTGGATAAAACCATCACAAAAAGCCGATGAAGGCAGCGTATTGCTTTTCGTCAGGCGGGAATGCGGCCATTGCGCACCAGGGCCCGGCGGATATTTTTGCACATCTTGCCGAAGCGGTTGAGCTCGTCGAAGCTGGGCGGGATGCCGCGATCGATCTGATATTGCCAATAGCAGAGGTCCGTATCCACCAGCTCCATCAGCTTCTTGGGGCAGCCGATGCAGGTGTTGTCCGGCCCGCATTTGAAGGTATCCGGTTGATAGAGCGGAAATTCCGCCTTCACGGCGTCGATGATCTGCTGCATGGCGGTCATGCGGTCCGGCTTTCTGCTCACGGTCTGGCTCCCCGGCGGCTTGTATGGGGGAGTCATTATATCCCTGACAAAATGTGGGCCAATGACGCTTAGGAGGTAGTCCGCCTTGCGTGCACGCCACCGCACCCCGGATCCTGCGCCTGCTTCCCCCTGGTGGTCTCTTCTGTCTGGCGCCGTTTCGGGTCATGGTGAAAGCCCCGAACGAACCACTTTTTGACTGACCCCTCTGGAGGTGTGATGAGACCCTGTGCCCTGCTGTTGCTTTTTCCCCTGGTGTGCCAGGCCGAGGCCAGCCCGAGTGAACCCGTGCAGGAAGGTACCCTGGCCAATCAGCAGCTGATCCGGGATGCCATGGTGGGGGTCGCATCCTGGGTGGCCACCAAGGGGAGTGACGCGCCGGAGCGCTTCGTGCCCGTGGTGTTGCAACTTCCCGAGGGGGAGCCGGGCAGTCGCCACTGGCAGGAGCGCTGGACGGTGACGGGCTGTGGCAACGACTATCCCGTGGTGATCGATTTTCGGGAGACCGGGATGCAAAGCGCCATGTGGACCATTGCTCGATAGGGTCGGTGCCGCCATCTGCGAGCTGCAAAGATGACAACGCCCGGCAAGCCGGGCGTTGGAACAGCGTGAAGGGGAAAGCCCGTCATCAGAAGTCGTGGTAGAGGGGCCAGCCGAGCAGGGGGTGGCGGATCCCGGCGCGCATCTCCATGTTGTCGAGCTTCTCCGGCGAGGCGTCCTCTTTTTGCAACTGCTGGTACTGACGCACAAACCCCAGGGTATGCAGCAGGTTGGGCACAAAGCCCGGGCTCAGCTCTTGGCGCAGGGCGGCGGCCATGTCGGCGGGCAGCGCGCTCAGCATCAGGGTGAGCTGGGCGGCGAGGTAGTCGGTGTCGTACCAGCCCTCGTCGAGCTCAATCTCCCGCGCCAGTTTGCGCTTGAGATCCTGCTTCACCTTGAGGGGGGCGGCGCCACTGCCCTTGCCGCAGAGGATGCGGTAGAGCAGGGCCTCGGCCAGCTTGTCCTCCATGGTGGGGTGGTCGCTCTCGCAGGCGAAGAAGTGCTGGTCGATGAGCTCCATCAGGCGGCTCTTGTTGTGCTCGGTCAGCGCCTTCTCGTACTCCTGCCACCCTTGCCACTCTTCCACATCGGGGGGGCTGGAGATCTTGTCCAAGAGTCGCGCATCCACGTCACCGTAGAGGCTGTTGCCAGCCTGCTTGGGGCTGACGGTGATGAGCATGGACCAGCCCTTCTGGAACGGCTTGATGGGGCCTTCCGGCGCCTGCAACAGGGCCAGTGCCTTGGCCGGGTCCCGTTGGGATAGCTCCTGCAGACCGAGGCTCACCACGCCGATGACGTCGTGGGCCGCTTGCTCCAGCAGGTGCATCTTGTACTTGTTGTAGTACTTGTCGGCGAATTTGAGGCTCATCAGCACCGCCTTGCCCTTGATGGCGGCGAGCTGCTGCTGACTCAAGAGTTCGTTGTCGCGGCCAAAGCGCAGCACCTGGGTCAGAAAGGGGCCCTGGTTGGCATCGCGAATGACTAACTGCATGAATGGGCTCCTTAATCCAGAAAGCTGAACATGTCGTCGACGTCACCGTACTCGTCTTCCTCGACCTTGTTCTTCTCTTTGGCCTGCATCACCAGCTCGGCGGCAAACTTGTTGATGATGCCGTCCCAGGTGGAGTGCTCGTTGCGCAGCAGCGACTTGATGGATTTTTCCACCTCGGGGGCCAGCTCGCGAATGAGCATCAAGAGGCTGCGCGGGTCGTCCAGCGCATAGTCGTGGCTGTCTTCGGCCTGCTGGCGCTCGCTGTAGCGCAGGGACTCTTCGAGATCTTCCTCTTCGGCGTGCAGCACGTCGCGATAACCTTCGTCCTCTTCATAGCGATCGCCGCGATAGAACTCGATAAAGGGGATGGCGAGGTAGAAGAGACCGGCCGGATCCTCGGCCACGCACTCGAGGATCTCCCGCTGCTTGGCTTCGCTCTCCTGGGTGCGGATCAGGTAGTTGAGGAAGTCGAAGGTGTGCTGTTGCAGCTCGTCGGCGTTGTTCTTGATCGCCTCTTCCCAGTAGAGGGGCTGCTGGCAGACGATGTCGCGGATCCGCTCCGGGGTCATCAGCTCGGAGATGATGGAAGGGAAGGAGATGTCGTGCTGGCCGTTGATCTGGGTCAGGGTAACGATATCAATGTTTTCAATCACTTCTGCCAGCTGGTCGTCAGACATGGTCTTGGCGATCAGCTCGAACTTCTCGCTGGCCTGCTTCGGCTCGATGACGGCCAGCTCTTTGATCTCGATGGCGGTAATTTCTATCAGACTGTTGCTCATGCCTTGCCCCAATTAGAAACGGACTTCGTCGTACATATCCTGATCGCCGTCGTCATCACCATAGCGGTCACTGCCGCCGTGGTAGTCGGCGTCGGCATCTTCCCCGTCTTCCTCTTCTTCATCGCGCAACTCATAGTCGTCATCACCGCGGTGGCTGCCGCGGGGCAGCGGGTTGTCCAGGAGGAACAGCACGGCGCAGGCCTCCATCAGCTGATCTTCGCTCTGTGCCCGCACCGCCTTGACCAGGGGCAGGATGGCGTTGTTGAAGCCGACGCTCACCTTGAACTCGTCCCAGGAGGGTTGCTCACCGCTGGCGAGCCACTTGTTCCACTGCGACTTGGCCTTGGGCGGGAACTGCACCCGGCCATAGAGGGCGAGCGGCAGGTATTCGGGCATGAACTCCAGCATGCTCATGTCGGCCAGCAGCAGGGCCTTCATCTGGTCGGTGAACTGCTCGAGCCCCTTGGGGTCGTCCTGATCCCGGTAGGATTCGATGTTCTCGCTGGCATCGCTTTGCAGGGCCTTGAGCCGTGCCTGGTCCCATTTTTTTTGCATAGTTGCTCTTCTTGCCTGGTGGCTCAGGGGTAGAACTGGTCCCACATCTCCTGCATGGCAGCAGCGGGATCGGTCACGATGACGTTGTTGAAATCCTTGATAAAGGCGGCCCGCTGTTTCGGATCGGACAGCACTTCATAAGCCTGCTTTACCTGGTGCAGCCGGGCGGCTGCCTGCTCTTTCTCTTCTTCGCTCGCCCCGTGCAGCTTGTCGGGGTGGTACTGGTTCGACAGCCGTCGATAGGCTTTTTTGATGTCGTTTTCACTGGCATTGGACTTGACGCCCAACACCCGGAAGTAGTTGTTCATGACGGATCCTGCCTCACTGGCATGGTGGAATTCATCCTGTGTCGACCTGGTGGCTGAACGTCGGCAAACCAGGCTCGGCAAAAACCGGAGATTTTAACGGAAAGCCGGCGCCTCTGCCATGAAAGTGCGGTCTTTCTGTACGAAAAGAGCGGGCGGTGCGAGATGGCGGCGGGGCTACACTGGCAGAGGGGGGCGGCAGGCCCCGGCGTTGCCCGGCCCCCTCTTGTCCGAACCATCCGGATTCTGCCGTCACAAGGAGTCATCGCCATGGTCAAGTCCGCGTTTTTCGTGCTCGCGCTGGCAGGCAGTGGCGCCTCTGCCAGCGACATATTGCCCGCCTCGCCGCTGATGGGGGATGTCACCAGGGCCCAGTTCATGGAGCGCGCCGCCCAGCGCTTCGCCTTGCAGGACAAGAACGGTGACGGCGTGCTGTCGGTTGCCGAGAAAGAGGCCAACCTGGCAAAGCTGGCTGGCGTGATGCAACAGGCTGGCAAGCCGGTCCCGGAGCGGATGAGCCAGCTCAAGCCGTCGCGGGAGACCACCAGGGCCCAGTTCATGGCGCGGTAGGAGGCGCTCTTCTCTCGCCTGGACAAGAACGGTGACGGGGTGATCGGGGAGTCTGAGCGTCTCGACATCAAGGCCAATCTGGAGAAGCGGGCGATGGAGGCCGCCCAATAGGGCGGGTTGTCAGCCCTCCGATGAAAAAGAGCCCGGTAGCGATACCGGGCTCTTTGCATCTCTGGCATGAAGGGGGGCTACCAGCTTGCCCAGAGCAGCCGCAACCTGAGCCCCCAGGCGCTGCTCCAGCCGGTGGTGCTGCTCACCAGAGCCCCATCCTTGATGACGAGGAAGGTCGGCGTCACCCCCACCTGCCAGCGGGCGGCCAGATCTCCGGACTCGTCGTTGTGGGTGGGGAAGGTCAGCCCCTTCTTCGCCATCCCGGCGCGCAACTGGTCATCGCTGCCGGAGCGCAGTGCCACCGTCAGCACATTTTCACCCTCCTGCCAGAGCTGCTCCACCGTGGGAGTGGTGAAGCGGCACACCCCGCACCAGCTGGCCCAGTAGTAGACCAGCAGGGGCTTGCCGCGGCTCTGCTCGGTCAGAGTGGTGGTGGTGCCGTCCTGCAGGGTGAAGGGGGCCTCCATGGCCCCCGCCGGCAGCGTGGGGCTGCGCCACAGATCCACCAGGGTGGTGATGACAAGCGCCATCAGCAGCAGCCAGAGCGCCTCCTTGCCCCAGCGGCGCCAGCGGGGGGCCTTTATGCCTGCATCCTCGGCCATGGCTTAGCTCCGCTTGGCCAGCTCGGCTTTGACCAGCTGCTCCAGCTCGTCATAGGGAATGGCACCTGGCACCAGCTGGTTGCCGATAAGGGTCGCCGGGGTGCCTTGCACGCCGAGCAGGGTACCGATGCGCAGGCTGTTGCGCAGCTCTTCGGTGGCCTTGCCTGCGGGCTTGAGGGTCAGGTTGTCGGTGGCGGCCAGCGCCTTGTTGATGTCCGTCTCGGTCAGCATCCCCTGCTTGCTCATGAGCTTGTCGTGCAGGGGGAGGAAGCGGGCAGGATCCTGTTGCCACAGGGTCAGGCTGTACTGGGCCGCCTTGGCGGAGGTCTGCCCCTTGAACGGCAGCAGCTTGATCACCAGCCCCAGATCGTCCGGATAGGCCGCGAGCAGCTTGGCGACCGCCGGGTCGAACTGCTTGCAGTAGGGGCAGTTGTAGTCGGTGAACAGCACCAGGGTCAGCTTGGGATGCTTGGCACCGAGGCGCGGGCTGGTGGGGCTGTTGAACAGCACATCCTGGTTGCCCTTGATGAAGTCACCCATCTGGGCCTGCTGGGTCGCGGCGTTCTGCTTCTCCCAGGATTCGGCTGCCTCGTCGAGGATCCCGGGGTTGGCGATCAGGGTCTCGCGAATGAGTTCCTTGATGCGGGCCTCCTGCTCCGGGGTGAAGGGGGCGGCGTGCAGCGTGGGGGTGCCCAGGGTGGCGGCTACCAGGGCGGTGCAGAGGGTCAGGGTTCGCAGTCTCATGGCATTCTCCTTAGAAATGGGTGGCATCGGCCCGAACGAGGCCGGCCTTGTGCAAGCTGTCGAGCAAGTCGGCCTTGTCCAGCAGGGGAGAGAGGATCTCCCCTTCCGGCAGGCCGGGCCCGTAGATCTGGTTGAAGGGAACGGCGGCGGCGCCGCGCTGGCGCAGGAAGACGGAGATAGCATCGCTCGGCCGGCTCCAATCGCCGCGAAGGGCCACCACGCCCGGGGCCGACAGGGCGCGCTGCACCTCGTCACGCAGCAGCACGTTGTATTTGTTGGCCTTGCAGGTGACGCACCAGTCGGCGGTGACATCCACGAAGACCCGCTTGTTCTGGGCCAGGGCGTCGGCGATGGCCTGCTCGGAGAGCGGCTGCCAGGCGATGCGATCGACGCTGCCACTCCCTTTCACCGTGAGGGCGCCCCCCAGCAGCAGGGCGCCGCCGATGAGTGCCGAGAGGGAGAGGGCCAGCGTGAAACCGCGCAGGCCATAACGCCAGAGGATGCCCATCAGCAGCGCCAGCACCATGGCGGCCATCAGCCAGCCGGTGGCCGTGGTGCCCAGATGGTTGCCAAGCAGGCTCGCCAGCCAGAGGCTGGAGCCCAGCATCATCAGCCCGAGCAGGATGCGCAGTCGCCCCATCCAGCGCCCCGGTTTGGGCAGCCAGAGGGCAAGGCGCGGCAGGGCCGCCACCAGCAGCCAGGGCAGGCTCATGCCAAGGCCGAGGGCGGTGAAGATGAGCCAGAGCTGGCCGAGCGGCGCCGCCAGTGCAAAGGCCACCGCGGTGCCAAGGAAGGGGCCCGAGCAGGGGGTCGCGAGCAGGGTGGCGAAACTCCCCTGCAGGAAGTGACCGCCGAGCCCCTTGCCGCCGCGGGTGGCGAGGCGAGTGCTGAGACTGCTGGGCAACCTTATCTCGAACAGCCCCAGCAGGTTGGCGCAAAACAGCAGGGTCACCGCCACCATGAAGCCGATGAAACCGGCGCTCTGGAACTGGATCCCCCAGCCGACCGCCCCTTGTGTGGCGCGCAGCAGGCTGCTCATGGCCGCCAGCACCCAGAAGGAGGTGATTATCCCGGCGCTGGCGGCGAGGAACTGTTTGCGCACGCCTCCTTGTTCGCGCCCCTGCTGCTGCAACACGGTGCCGAGTTTCAGGGCCAGTACCGGCAGCACGCAGGGCATCAGGTTGAGGATGAGACCGCCGAGCAGCGCCGCCCCCAGCAGCCAGATGAGAGGCTGGCCTGGGGCTGGCAAGGTGAGGGGCCCGGCGATGGTGGCGCGGGTCTGCCAGGCCTGCTCGCCGCTGGTGAGCAGCAGGCCGAGGGATTGACCACGCAAGTCAGGGGCATCCCCCTGCCAGCCGTCGCTGACCGGCACCCGGGCAATCAGGGTGGTGCCGTTCACCTCGAGCGCGGGCTTGCCGAACTCGGCCCCCTCCAGCGCATCGATGAAGAGCGCAGGCTCCTGCCACCCCTCGACCCGCTCGGCCCGCAGTTGCAGCAGGTTGTGCTGGTAGCCGAGCTCGACCCGGGTGTCGGCGGGCAGCGTCTGTGGCAGGGTGCTCATGGCCCGGGCCCAGGCGAAGTCGAAACCGGCCGGCGCCTGCCCATCCGCCGCCAGGGTGAAGGGGTAGTCGGTCAGGATGCAGACATTGCTGCAGGTGGAGAGGCGCAAGGTGCCCTTGAGCGGCTGCCCGGCCGGGTAGCCCAGGCTCAGGGGGAAGCGTACCTGCTCCTGATAGCCCTGGGTGTTGAGCCCGGCCACCTCGAAGGGACGCGGCGTGGGCCAGTGCCACTGGAAGTCGCCGACCGGCTCATCCCACAGGATCTGGGGCGCTATGCCCCCTTCACCCGGGCTGTGCCAGTAGGTCTTCCAGCCTGACTCCAGCTGGACATCGAGCAGGATGCGGGTCTGATCCGGGACGCTGCGGTCGGCTTGCAGCCTGACCTTGGCGTGACTGTTCTGGGGGCGGGTGAGCCACCCCGTATCGCTGGCCAATCCGCTGGATTGCCACAGCAGGCTGCCCAGTAGCAGGGCCGCCTTGAAGAGATTCGACATGTGTTGGGTCTCGCAAAAAAATGAGTGACAGCAGGCTGAAAAAGCGCGGCTGAACTCATTCCCGCCAGACGCAGAGGGTGAGGTGCAGTCGCCGCTCTGGCGGCGAGACATTGATGGGGGGAGGCAGTGCCGGCGCGCGCCGTGACAGGGGCACCAGCAGGGCAATCACGAAGGCGATGGCGAAGAAGAGTTGCTCCACGCACAGCAGACTGGCGGCGCTCAGCCACTTGCCGTTGAGCTGGCAGCTATTGGGCTGCACACTGGCGGGCGTGCCCTTGTCGGCCTGGTCGTCGGCTGAGGCGAACTGGGGCAGGGTCTGGCAACTCACGGCGTGATCGAGCAGGGCGAGGCGGGCCAGCGGCTGGGCCGCGCAATTGAGCACCAGCAGGCAGACCAGCAGCAGGAGTCGTGTCGCCGCGCGTTGTTGCAAAATCATGCTCGCCCCGTTCATCAAGATGGCCACATCCTAGCGGGCAATGGCGGGTGGGGCAAGCCGGGGTGGCCGGTGGCGTCCGGGGCTGGTCGGTTCTGTCTGGCGAACGCTTGTTCGCTAAAAGGGGGACCAGTATACTGCGCCGAGTCAAATTCCGAGGTGTTCGATGCTCAAACTTGCCCGTGTGCTGCTGCTGGCACTGCTGCTCGTCTTCTGGTTCCTGTTCGGCCTGTTGCTTTGTCTGGTGCGCCCGCGCCACCCGAACAACGTCTATGTCTTTGCCCGCATGTATCATGCGGTCTGCCCGCTGATCGGCCTCAAGGTCCGGGTGACGGTGGCCGACGAGGTCAAATCGGTGGGGCCGGCGGTCTACGTCTGCAATCACCAGAGCAACTACGACATCTTCACCGTGACCGGCGCCGTGCAGCCCGGCGTGGTGGCGGTGGGCAAGAAGAGCCTGCTGTGGCTCCCCTTCTTCGGTCTCATCTTCTGGCTCTCCGGCAACGTGCTGATCGACCGCTCCAACCGCTCCCGCGCCATCGGCACCATCGGCCAGGTGGTGGATCGCATCAAGCATCGCGGCACCTCCATCTGGATGTTCCCGGAGGGGACCCGCTCCCAGGGGCGTGGTCTGCTGCCGTTCAAGGCGGGGGCCTTCCACACTGCCGTCCAGGCCGAGGTGCCCGTGGTGCCCATCGTCTGCTCCAGCTACTTCGGTCAGGTCGATCTCAACCGCTGGGACAACGGCGAGGTGCTGCTGGAGGTGATGGCCCCGGTGTGCAGCAAGGAGCACGGCGCCGCCGGCATCCGCGAGCTCTCCGACACCTGCCGGGAGAAGATGGAAGCCAAGCTGGCGGAGCTGGATGGCAAGCTTGGCCATCGGCCGGCGGCCTGAGCCCGGTTGCAGAGAAGAGAGGGAGCCGCTGGCTCCCTTTTTTATTGGTGAAAATCACCATCTTGTTGGTTTTTTTCACCACGCTGTATCCAATGGACATCCATCGTTAACTTTCATCTAATTGTAAATAAAGGAAAAAATATTCTGGCACGGCTCTTGTAATGTCATGGGAAGAGAGTGACACCCCATCAACAAGGAGCCAGACCATGAGCGTATTCAGCCGCCTGACCGACGTGATCAATGCCAACCTGCACAGCCTGCTAGACAAGAGCGAAGAGCCGGAGAAGATGCTGCGGCTGATGATCGAGGAGATGGAGCAGGTCCAGGTCGAGATGAGAACCCAGGCCGCCCGCGTCATCGCCGAACAGAAACAGTTGGAGCGCCATCAGCAGGCGCTGCGCAACCAGATCCAGGAGTGGGCAGCCAAGGCCGAACTCGCCATCCAGAAGGGCCGCGAAGATCTGGCCCGTGCCGCCCTCACCGAGAAGCTGGCGGAGATGAAGCAGTGCGAGCGGCTGGAAGAGGACAAGGCGCGGGTGGCCGAGGTGCTGGCCCAGCTCACCACCGACAGCGAGCGACTGGCGGCCAAGCTGACCGAGGCGCGGGAGAAGCAGAAGATGCTGACCCTGCGCGAGCAGACCGCCCACAGCCGCATCCGCGCCCGTGCCCAGGTGGACAACCAGCGCATGCACGAGCTGGTGGCCCGCTTCGACGGCTTCCAGAACCGGGTCGATCAGCTGGAGGCCCAGCTGGAGGCGGCGACCCTGGGGCAGAATCCGTCCCTCGAGGCCCAGTTCCGCGAGCTGGAGCTGAACGACGAGATTGAGCGGGAACTGGCCCGGCTCAAGGGTCAGAAGGTGGAGGCATAACCATGACACCCTGGCCCAAGGATCTCGCCCATCGCAAGCTGACCGGGGTCTGCGCCGGTCTTGCCAGAGGGCTGGGGGTGTCCAGAGTGACGGTGCGGGTGGTGGCCCTGCTCGCCCTGATCCTGATGCCGCCGCTGGCCCTGGCGCTCTATCTGGTGGGGGTGCTCGTCATGCCTCCCCGCCGTGAACTTCAACGCTGGCTGGGGTGATCTCCGGATCGCCCCGTCGGCAAGTGCAAGCCCGTGAGGAGCACAACATGCTGGAATTTATCGTCTTGATCCTGGTGCTGATCGGCATGGCGCTGACCGGATTCACCGTGCTGGCCATGCTGCTGGTGAGCGGGGTCTTCGTGCTGTTTGGCGCCCTGGCCGGCATGTTTGCCCTCATCATCAAGCTGGCGCCCTGGTTGCTGGTGGTGCTGGTGGTGTGCTGGCTACTCAGCAACAGGCGCAAGCAGTCGAACACCTACCGTTAAGCCCCCCTGATTTCGCATCCTTCCTTGGCCACTGCTTGCAGTGGCCCTTTTTATGGGGGCGACACAGGGTCGGTGTGCGGGGTGGCAAGCCAGGAAAGGCCCCAGCCGTGCCACAGCACCGGCTCGTGTACCAGGCGCTCCTTGAACGCCTTGCTCTGCTGCTTGAGGCGGTACTCGAGGCGCAGCGCCTCGGGTTTGCCGGGGACTTCCTGCTGCCATACCAGGGAGAGGGGTCCCTTGCCGCGCAGGGCTCTGGCCCCCTTGCCGCTCTGGTGCTGACGCAGTCGCCGCTCGGGATCCGTGCTGATCCCCGCATAGAGTGCCCCGGTGCCGGTGCGCACCAGATAGACAAACCAGCGGGAGGGAGTGGTGGTGGCGAGGGTCATGAGGTGCGCCACCTGGCCCGCTGGCGCCCAAGCCGGTGCAGGGGCAGCAGGCTCACCAGCAGGCCGGCCCAGACGAAGGCAAAGCCCACGGATTTCACCGGATCCGGGATCTCGCCAAACCAGAAGAGGGCGAGCAGGAAGGCGAGGCTCGGCTCTATGTATTGCAGCAGCCCCACCGTGCTCATGGGCGTGCGCGCCACCGCATAGCAGAACAGCCCCACCGGCAGCAGGGTGGCGGGGGCACTGCCCATCAGCAGCAGGCGCTCGGTCCAGTCACCAGCCATAAACTGGCTGGTGCCCTGCAAGGTCAGCCAGCCGATGATCAGCAGGGCGACGGGCAACTGCACCAGGGACTCCAGATAGAGGCTGGTACCGGCGTCCAGTCTCACCTTCTTCTTGATGAGGCCGTAGAGGGCGAAGTTGGCCCCCATCACGAGGGAGAACCAGGGCAGCTCGCCGTAGGAGAAGAGCATGTAGGCGAGCCCCGCCAGGGCGAGCGTCACCGCCAGGTGTTTTTGCGGGGTGAGCTTCTCTTTGAGGAAGAGCACCGCAAAGGCGATGTTGAACAGCGGGGTCATGAAGAAGGCGAGGCTGGTGGCCAGCACCTGGCCCGTGGTCAGGCACCAGGTGAACATGCACCAGCTGATGGACATCACGGGGCCCGCCAGCAGCACAAGGCCGAGCTGCCGGGGATCGCCGCGCAGGGCCCCCCAGGGTACCCGATGGCCGAGGAGCAGAAGCAGGCCTCCCAGCAGCACCACGGACCAGAGCACCCGGTGGGAGAGCAGTTCCCACATGTTGATCTCGGGCATGAACTGGTAATAGAGGGGCAGCATGCCCCACAGCACGAATGAGAGGGCCGCGCTGCCGGTGCCCATCCAGTTCTTCATCTCTCTCCGTTTATTAAACTAAACAATGGCGGCTGCATGATAAGTATCCGCCGCTCCTTTCACAAGCGGGAGCGGGGAGAAAACTCTGGTACTATCGGGCCCATGAACCGACTCGATCCCCTGTTTGAACAGATCCGGGCCTGCCGCCTGTGCGAGGCCCACCTGCCGCTCGGCCCAAGGCCGGTGATCCGCGGCAACGAGCGCGCCCGTTTGCTCATCATCGGCCAGGCCCCCGGCACCCGGGTACACGCCAGCGGCATCCCCTGGGACGATCCCTCCGGCGATCGACTGCGCTTGTGGCTCGGGGTGGACAAGGCCACCTTTTACGATGAATCCCGCATCGCCATCATGCCCATGGGGCTCTGTTACCCCGGCAGGGGCAAGTCGGGGGATCTGCCGCCGCGCCCGGAATGTGCCCCCACCTGGCACGACAAGGTTCTGATGCTGCTGCCCAACATCGAGCTGACCCTGCTCATCGGCCAGTATGCGCAGGCTTACTACCTGAGGGCGGCGGCGAAAGGATCGCTCACCGAGACGGTGCGACACTGGGCGGACTATGGCCCGGCCTGGTTGCCGCTTCCGCACCCGTCCCCGCGCAACACCCTCTGGCTCAGGAAGAACCCCTGGTTCGAGCAGGGGGTGATCCCCCATCTGCAGCAGCGGGTCGCCCCCCTGCTTGACCCGGCAGGCTAGAGCGCCGGCTCGGCCTGGGGTTTGGGCTTGCTGCGGGCCATGGCGACCAGCGGCAGTATGATGCACAGGCACCCCAGCAGCAGCGGCAGCCCCGGCTGTTCGTCAAACAGCCAGACCCCGATGGCGACCGCCATCAGCAGCCCGGTGTACTCCGCCGAGGCGATCTTGCTTGCCTCCGCCTTGCGATAGGCCATCACGCACAGCCCCGCGTAGACCATGATGAGCGCCGAGGAGCCGAAGGCGGGCCACCACATCTGCCATTGCCACTCGCCCCCTTCCCACCAGGCCAGCGCCAGGATGAAGGGCATGCTCAGCACATTGGTGAAAAACAGGGTCTGGGCGATGGGCTGCTGGAGCGGGATGCGCTTGATCAGCAGGTTGTTGACCGCCAGGGAGAGCGCCACCCCGAGCGCCGCCAGGGCGGCCCAGTTTACCTCGGTCGGGCGCAGCACGATGAGCACTCCGACGAAGCCGAGCAGCGCCGTCAGCACCTTCTGGCGCGAGAGTGCCTCCCCCGCCAGCCAGACCGCGAGCGGCACCATCAGCAGCGGGGCGGCATAGAAGAGGGCGTTGGCGGTGGCGAGCGGCAGCCGGGTGAGGGCGACCACCATCAGGCAGACACCGACGGCCCAGATATGGGCCCGCAGCAGGTGCCACTTGAGGGCTACCGGCGGGTTGCGCCGCCAGGACCAGAGCAGCCAGGGGGCGAGCAGCAGGGCCGCGGAGAGCTGGCGGAAAAAGACAAATTGGAAGATGGGCTGGTCCGGCTCCAGCACCTTGACCAGGGCATCGGAGAAGACCGCCACCATGTTGCCGAGCACCAGATAGAGGATGCCTATTCCGACTGCATTCATACCACCTCCAGATTCAGATGAGGGGAGGGTAGCCCGCGGCCTGTTATCCAGTAAAATGATAAAAAATCATCACGCATGAGAAATTTGGATAATGAAGCTGCCCCCCCTGCGCGCCGTTCAATATTTCGAGGTGGTTGCCCGCCTGCTGAGTTTTTCCCGCGCCGCCCTGGAGCTCAATGTCAGCCAGAGTGCGGTCAGTCACCAGATCCGTCTGCTGGAGGATTTTCTGGGGGAGCGGCTGCTGCTGCGCCAGGGGCGGCTGCTCTCCCTGACGCCCCAGGGGGAGATCTATTTCGAGGGGATCGCCGCCGGGCTGGTCCAGATTGCCCAGAGCAGCGAGCAGTTGCGCGGCGGCGGCGAGATGCGGGTGCGGCTCGCGGTCTACAGCTCCTTTGCGGTGAAGTGGCTGATCCCGCGCCTGGCCGGGCTGCGCCAGCTCTATCCAGAGCTGGATCTCAGCCTGGAGATGGTGGCGGAAGACCCCGAGCTCTCCGACAGGGTGGCGGACGGTTTCATCACCGTCTCCCCCGAAGGGCCGGGCTACATGCACGATCTGCTCTATCGGGAGCGGCTGATGCCGGTGTGCAGTCGCCGGATGTGGCAGCAGGTGGAAGGGGAGTGGCCCGCCACCCTGTGGCAGTTGCCGCTGCTCTCCATCCAGGCTATCTACCGCGAGAAGGGGGAAGATTGGCGGCGCTGGGCCGAAATGGGGGGGCTGACTATTCCCCCCGAGGCGAGGGTGCACCATTTCAGCCATATCCTGCTCGCGCTGGAGGCGGCGAACTGGGACCAGGGAATGGCGCTCATCAATGACTACATGTTGCAGCCGGAAGATCCGCGTCTGGTGCGGCTGCCCCTGCACGCCCTCGAGACCGGCGACAACTTCTATTTCGTCTTCAAGCGCTCGCGCGCCCATGAACCCGCCATCAGCCGGTTGCGTCAGTGGCTGTGGCAGGAGTCGCAGGCGAGCCTGAGACCCGGGGAAAACGAGCCTCTCAGGCGCGTCTGAACGGGCTGGGCGCCCTAATGCAGAATGGACGGCACAGCCCACGACGAAGGTGTCTGATTCGGGAGGCCTGATGGCACTGGCGAGACCAGGGCCATCAGGAGCGGGTCAGGTGCGCTTGAACTGGCTCAGTACAAAGAGGGTGGTGGCGCAGACTACGACCGAGGGACCGGCCGGGGTGTCCTGATACCAGGAGAGGGCAAGGCCCCCCAGCACGGCGAGACAGCCGGTCAGGGCGGCAAAGCCGGCCATCTGCTCCGGGGTCTGGCTGAAGCGGCGGGCGGTGGCGGCGGGAATGATCAGCAAGGAGGTGATGATGAGCGCCCCGACGAACTTCATGGCCACGGCGATGACCAGGCCTATCAGCAACATCAGCACGCAGCGCAGCACATCCACCCGTACCCCTTCCACCCGGGCCAGCTCTTCCGAGATGGTCATGGAGAGCAGGGGCTCCCAGAGTCGCCACAGGGTGAGCAGCACCAGGGCGCCGCCGCCGTAGATCCAGAGCAGGTCCATGGGCTGCACCGAGAGCAGGTCGCCAAACAGGTAGGCCATCAGGTCCACCCGCACGTTGTCCATGAAGCTCAGGGTGACCAGACCCAGCGACAGGGCGCTGTGGGCCAGAATGCCGAGCAGGGTGTCGGTGGCGACCTGCTGGTTGCGGCTCATGATGACCAGCAGCATTGCCATGGCGAGGCAGCAGACCACGACCGCCAGGGTGAGGTCCACCTGCAGCAGGATGCCGAGGGCGATGCCGAAGAGGCAGGCATGGGAGAGGGTGTCGCCAAAATAGGCCATCTTGCGCCACACCACGAAGCTGCCCAGGGGCCCGGCCAGCAGGGCGATGCCGAGTCCGGCCGCGAGGGCGTATAACAGAAAGCTGTCCACGTGAAGATCCTAGTTGTTGCGAGAGGGCAGGCGGATGACGGGAGCCTGCGGTTCATGATGATGGTGTTCGCCATCGCAGTGGTGATGGTGGGTATAGACCGCCAGCACCTCCCGCTCCGGCCGCCCGAACAGGCGGGCAAATTCCGGGTGCCGGGCCACGCTCTCCGGCTCGCCGTGGCAGCAGACGTGGCGATTGAGGCAGATCACCTCGTGAGTGCTGGCCATCACCAGGTGCAGATCGTGGGAGACCATCAGCACGGCGCAGTGGAACTCGGCGGCCAGCTGGCTGATGAGGGCATAGAGCTCGATCTGGCCCGTGATATCTACCCCTTGCACCGGTTCGTCCAGCACCAGCAGCTCGGGTTTGACCAGCAGGGCGCGGGCCAGCAGCACCCGCTGCATCTCGCCACCGGAGAGCTTTTGCATCCGGTTGTCCAGCAGATCCTGGGCACCGACCCGATTGAGCGCCTCCTCGATGGAGAGGCGGCTGTTCTTGCCAAGTTGCAGGAAGCGGCGCACCGTCAGGGGGAGGGTGGGGTCCAGATAGAGGCGCTGGGGTACATAGCCGACCCGCAGATCGCGGCGGCGAACGATGTCCCCCGAATCTGGGCTGAGCAAGCCCAGCACCAGCTTGCTCAGGGTGCTCTTGCCCGCCCCGTTGGGGCCGACCAGGGTGGTGATTTTGCCTTTGTTCAGGGTAAAGGAGACCTTGTCGAGCACGAGTCGTCCGTCAAATGAGAGACAGACCTCTTTCAGCTCCACCAGTTGGGTCATGACAGCTCCGGGGTTTACAGCCTGTGAGAGTTATAATATAACAGCGACGTTGGTTTGTTATATTATCACACACACACACCCTGACGAGACCTCTATGCGAATTCTTGCTCTGATCACTGCCCTGATGGCGGTGAGTCTGCCTGTCCGTGCCCTCGAGGTGCTGACCACCATCAAACCCCTGGGCTTCATCGCGGCGGCGATCACCGATGGTGTGAGCGAGCCCGGGGTGCTGCTGCCCACCGGTGCGTCGCCCCACGATTTTTCCCTGCGCCCTTCCGACATGCGCAATATCAAGGAGGCCGATCTGGTGGTGTGGGTCGGTCCCGAGCTGGAAGGCTTCATGGCCAAACCCCTGGCCCAGCATCCTCATGTATTGACCCTGACCCAGGTTCCCGGCATGCCGCTGTACAACTATGCGACCCAGGGGGAACATGACGATCATCACCATGATGACAAGGATCATGACCATGCCGCCCACGACCACGGCTCGCACGACGAGGGCCATGAAGGGCACTACCACGAAGGGGTGGATCCCCACATCTGGCTGGGTCCAACCCAGGCCAAGGTGATTGCCAAGGCGATCGCGACCGAACTGGGCAAGCTGGATCCTGCCAACCAGGCGCGCTATGCCGCCAATCTCGCGGCCTTCGAGGGCAAGGTTGACGCCCTGGACAAGGTGATCGCCGTGCAGATGAAGGCGGTGGATCAGAAGGGCTACTTCGTGTTCCACGAAGCCTATGGATACTGGGAGCGTCACTACGGCATGAGCTCCAAGGGACACTTCACCGTGAGCCCGGAGCGTCGCCCGGGAGCCAAGACGCTGATTGACATCCGCAAGGCGCTGGAAGAGAAAAAGGCGAGCTGCATCTACGCCGAGCCGCAGTTCTCCCCGGCGGTGATCGAGTCGGTTGCCCGCAATACCGGGGCCAAGGTGCTGCTGCTGGACGAAGTCGGCGAGCGGGTGCCGCTCGGTCCGGACGGTTATCCGCAATTCATGCAGCAGTTGGCGGATGCCTTCGCCCAGTGCCGCTAGGCCTTGCCCGACATTGACGATAGAGGCGGCGCGGCCAACTATACTGACCTCCAGCATCTGATATGGAGTGTCAGTCATGAAATGGTTGCTCATCTCTGCCTGCACGCTGACCCTGCTGGGATCCGGCATACAGGCATCCGGTCTTTCCGAACACATCGCCAGCCCGGAACTCAGGGCAAAAATGCAGGCGGTCTATGGCGCCAGAGCGATCCAGCGGTCCGAGGCCTTCTCTCGTCTGCTGACGCCAAGGGCCGGAACGACGGACCAGCAGAAGCTGGAGCTGGTGAACAACTACTTCAACAACCTGACCTACAGCGAGGATCCCAGACTGTGGGGGGATGATGATTATTGGGCCAATCCGCTGGAGTTCATCGGGGCGAGAGGGGGGGATTGCGAGGACTACAGCATCGCCAAGTACTACACCCTGATGGAGCTGGGGGTCGACGAGAAGAAGCTGCGGCTGGCCTATGTGAAGGCAATTCGTTACAACCAGTTCCACATGGTGACGTTGTACTTCCCGACCATCAAGTCAGATCCCCTGGTGCTGGACAACATCAATGGCCGCATCCTGCCGGGGAGCAAGCGCAATGATCTGCAGCCGGTTTACAGTTTCGATGCCAAAAGCATCTGGATCATGAAATCCCGCCGCGAGGGAACCCTGGCGGGGAGTGCCGATCGCCTGGCCCAGTGGACCTCGATGCAGAGCCGGTTCTCCAGCGAGCATCTGCGCTCCCCCCGTCGCCAGCTATAACTTGCCCGCCGCCTTCAACTCCTCGAAATATTTTCCCGCGCCCGGATGCTGTTCGACACTCAGCACCGGGCCTATTTTGTTGCGCGCCTTGTGAAACAGGTTCGCATAGCCATAGGTCTGTTCGTTGAAACTGGTTTGCTGGCTCAGCATGGCCCGGGTCAGCCGATAGACCTCGTCATCGGGAGTGGCGGCATTGGTCACCAGGGTGGCGGCGATGGCGAAGGTGGGGGTTGCCTTGAGGTTGCCCGGGTAGATGCGTGCCGGCACCTGGCTGCGCTGGTAATACCTGACCCCTTTGAGCAGCTGGTCCCTTACGGGCCCCTCGATCGCCAGGAAGCGCACGGCGCAGCGCTTGGCGGTGTCCAGCACGATGCGGTTGGGATGACCCATGACAAGGCCATAGGCATCGATCTGTTTATTGCACAACGCTTCGGAGAGATTGGCGACGCTCTTCAAATCGAGATCCTGCTCCTTTGCGCCCAGAACATTGAACAGGGCCAATGCCGTTTGACGAGTCCCTGAACTCTTCAGGCCCATGTCGATGGGGGCCAGCTTGAGCTGCTCCAGGGTGGTGATATCCCCATCGGCTCGCACCACTATGGTGAAAGGTTCGGCGTGGGTGGCAAAGAGCGCCCTCAGCTCGGGTTGTGGCTGGGCAGCGAAAGGCCCGGTGCCCTGGCTGGCCTGATAGAGCCAGTCGGACTGGACGAGCGCATAGGGTACCTCTCCCGTTTTCAGCTGGCGGAGATTTTCGATGGACCCGGAGCTGGCCTGTAGTTTGCAGGGCATCGTGGGGTCACTTTTTTTGGCCAGTCTGCAGAACTCCTTGATGACCTGGTAATAGATGCCTTGCTCCCCCCCTGTGCCTATGGTCATGGTGGTCGCGTGCAGGGTCGGTTGCCACAGCAGGGCGAGCAGCAGCAGCGGGATCCTCATGATGCATTCTCCTGAGTGGCATAACCATCGATGCCCCAACTGCGCAGCATGTCCACATCGCTTACGTCGCCGGCTTCCGCCAGCAAGGTGTAGCCGGAAGCATGGAGGCATTGGGAGAGCAGGTTCCAATAAAGGGGGGACTGGGTGAGCTGGCAACTGATGAAGACGGGTCTGATGGGGTCGAGCCTGGCCAGATTGTCGTTGTTCATCGGGATGTTGCTGAATGCCAGCTCAATCCCCTGGGACTGGAGTGCGGTCAGTCGTTCCTCGGCCAGGGGGGGGAAGATCGCCAGATCCCAGCGCCAGTCCAGCGTCTTGCCACGAGCGCTGGTCAGCACGGGGGCAAACTGCGCCCAGTCTGGGTGGCCGAGCAGGCTGAGAGGCAGCTGGAGCCCTTCCGCCTTCTGGGTCAGCCAGTTGTTGAGCAGCCCCCGAATTTCATCCGGCGAACTGTCCGTGGTGGGGGGGGCTTGGGTAGCAGGCGGCTGTAGAGCCTGATACTCCCCTGAGTGGAGAAGAAATGCTGCTGATAGGTGTTGCCATCGGTGTCGACCAGCCCAACGAGCTTCTGGTGGGTCGGGAGAGCGTCGTGCTTGCCAAGCTGGGTGATCTTGAGCCGCTGTTGCAGCAGGTCCCGCTTGCGTTCAGAGACCAGCTGGTTGATGGAGACAACGACTTCCTGCAATTCGCGAAGCCACGGGGTTGGCAGGTTGCCGCTGAACTGGCGTTTGCGGATCCGGGCCAGTTGCAGACTGATCTGTTCGAGGGGGCGCAGCAGGCGGCGGCACACCCAGGTGATCACCAGGCTGAACACCAGCAGGCCGGCGAGCAGCGCAAGTCCGGTACGACTGATGGCGTTCCACAGATGCTGGTAGGCGTAACCCTTGTGTCCCTCGAGCGTGAGGGTACCGAGAATGCGCCAGCCGTCGGTCAACTCCTGCTCAATCTTGACCGGTGGCATGTCGATAACTGAGGGGAGCCAGCCTGGAACATTTTGCTGTGCGGTGTGGAACACCTTCTGGAACAGCACCTGGCCATCCGGATCCAGCAGAACGACGGAGTTGACGAAGCCTCCGTCGAACATGGCGTTCACTATGGTCTCGGCAAGGACCTTGTCATCGTTGAGCAGAGTGCCCTGCAGCACCAGCCCCAGTGCGGTGATGGCGGTTTCAAGGTTGGCCGACATCTGGTCGAGAATAGACTGTCGTACCGTCGTGATCTCCAGCACGAGCAGCAGCGCGGCGCCGATGGTGAAGAGGATTCATGTACAGGATCTTTAGCTACAACCAATTGAAATAGATAGAAAAAAGGCTTCGTTTGTGATCTGATTTAATCGCAA
>NZ_JAPDBQ010000074.1:0-20056 GCF_027705325.1 Aeromonas sp. QDB18 | reverse complement strand
CAATGCCACTGCTTGATAGTATGCTCGTCCATCCAGATGGTCAGCGACCCGCGTTGTACCAACGCTTGGTTATATTCTTTCCAGTTGGTGATGTTGTGTTTTGACTTGCCCATCGACTGTGCTCGGTGATTGATCCGGGAGATCAGATCACCACTTGGCTAGATAGTTCCCCGATTTGTGCAACAAGGCCCCCGTGCGCTGCCGGCAGGCACCCTGGACGCCATCATCGGTGGTCACTCCCAGAACCCGGTCTGCATGGAGCCGGGCACCCCGGACAAGTACGCCGACTTCAAGCCGGGCGACGACTGCCAGCCGGATCAGCAGAACGGCATCTGGATCATGCAGGCTCACGAGTGGGGCAAGTATGTGGGTCGTGCCCAGTTTGACTATCAGAATGGCAAGCTGACCCTGACCCAGTACGATCTGATCCCGGTCAACCTGAAGAATGCGGACGGTGATTTCATCCAAGAAGAGATCGTCAAGGATCCCGAGCTCTACAACACCCTGCTCACCTATCAGGAGAAGGGACAGCAGGAGCTGGGTGTGGTCATCGGTGCCACCGATGGCGTACTGGACGGTGAGCGCGCCAACGTGCGCAACAAGCAGACCAACCTGGGTCGTCTCATCACCACCGCGACTGCCGAGAAGCTGAGCACCGACTTTGGCATCGTCAACTCCGGCGGGGTGCGTGCCTCCATCGCGGCAGGGGACATCAGCTACCGTGACGTGCTGACCGTGCATCCGTTCGGCAACACCGTCAACAAGGCGACCATGAGCGGCAACGAGCTGCTGACCTACCTGGGTCAGGTCGCGACCAAGACCGCCAATACCGGTGGCTATGCCCAGTTCGGCGGCATCAAGATGACGGTGGATTGCCAGGCCAAGAGCGTGGACATCGCCACCATCGGCGGCAAGGCCTTCGATCCGGCAGCAACCTACAGCTTCTCCATCCCGAGCTTCAGCGCGGCCGGTGGTGACGGTTATCCGAAGATCGACACCATCAATGCCGGTCTGGTGGATGCCGGTGTGCTGAAGGATTATATCGCGGCGAAGAAGACCATTCAGGTCGCCGATTATCAGCCGGCCGGCGAGGTCAGCTATATCAACTCCACCTCGGTAGAGGGTTGCAAATAATCCCTGCACCCCGAGCCAATAAAAAAGAGAGGCAGCCATGGCTGCCTCTCTTTTTATTTTCAATGTCATCAGCATTGTCTCTCGGGAAATATATCCTGCTACGGGAAGCTGCCCCGAAATAGGGCATGACACGATCTGATGGCAATAAAAAGGCGACCCTGAGGTCGCCTTGATGAAATGGGTCGGTTGAGCCTTAGAGCTGCTCGATGCCGACGATATGCCAAGGGGCATTGTCCTTGGCGAGATCACGCTCGAGGTGCCACACCTCCTTGATGTCCTCCTCGACCTGCTCCTGACGGTCCATGTAGCGGCCGCTGAAGCGCACGCTCACCTGGGCCCAGTCGCTGCCGTAGTCGGCACGGACCAGCTGGGTGTCCACGTACATCACCTCGGTGTGCTGCTCACCGGAGAGCTCGGCGCGTTCAGCCTTGAGGTGCTCGAACAGCTCGGGGCTCACGTACTCGCGGATCTTCTCCAGGTCGTTCTTGTTCCAGGCCTCTTGCAGGGTGCGGTAGTGATCGCGGGCACCGGCCAGGAAGCCGTTCATGTCAAAGCCCGGAGGCAGACGGAAGGGCACGTCGCTGTCGGCAAAACCGGTGGCCTGCGGGGCGCTGTGGCTCTGCTCGAACTGCTGGGGCGCCGCGCTCTGGGGCGGTTGATAACCCGCATAGGCCGTCTGTGGCTGGGCCGCTGCCGCCTTGTTCCTGCGCAGGGCTCGGAACAGGAAGACACCGCCCAGTGCCAGCAGGGCGATCAGCAGGAAGTCCATCCCTTGCAGACCTTCGAAGGCACCGCTGCCCAGCAGGTAGGCAAACAGGCCGCCGGCCAGCAGACCACCCAGCAGGCCGCCCATCATGCCGCCTTTCTTGGGTGCCTGGGCGCCCACGGTCGGGTTCTTGGTGTCGACCGGCTTGGCCGCAGGTTGGGCCGGAGCCGTCTTGTAGCTCTTGCCAAAGGATTTGCCGCCACCAAGTTTCTTGGCCTCGGCGATGGGTGCCCCAAGGCCAATGGCCAGGATCAGGGCAAACAGGGTCAGCATCTTTTTCATTTTGACTCTTTCACTCTCATGTAGGTGGGGGCATGCTCTGCTTGTGCAAGCTCAGCGAGGCGCATGGCAGGCTGCCAGTCCCTTTTTGTGTTGCAGCTTGCGGGTATGATTATCACGGATGGCATGAATTATTCATGAACAGATTGAGTCGTCCGACAGGGGGGCACCCATGAGACACAGACGGCCGAGTTGCTCGGTGCGCAGGTTGCGCAACAAGCAAAGAGCAAGAACGAAAGATCAGACCCTGGTCTGGCCCTTTCTCGTACTGTGAGGCAGGTCTGCGGCGCAGAAGTGGATGACGCTGACGAGGCCAGGGTCCCGTCTTGTCGCCGGATGCGATGACGGGACGTATTAGCACTCGCGATGGCGGGGTTTCTTTTGTAAAATTCCCGTCCCCTTCCCGCTGCGGTTTTTATGTGTATGGCAGAGCAAGTGACGGCGAAAAAAGACGCCAAGACACAACAGCTGAAAGTACCTCCCCACTCTTTTGAGGCCGAACAGTCCGTACTGGGCGGCCTGATGCTGGACAACGAGGCCTGGGATCGGGTCGCCGAACGGGTGATCGACAAGGATTTCTACAGCCGTCCGCACCGCCTGATCTTCCAGGCCATGACCCGCCTCTCCAATGCGGGCAACCCCATCGACCTCATCACCCTGCAGGAGGAGCTGGAGCGCTCCGAACAGCTGGAAGAGGCCGGTGGCTTTGCCTATCTGGTGGAGATCGCCAAGAACACCCCGAGTGCCGCCAACATCAGCGCCTACGCCGAAATCGTGCGCGAGCGTGCCGTGGTACGGGAGATGATCTCGGTCGCCAACGAGATAGTCGAAGCGGGCTACGAGCCCCAGGGGCGTACCTCCAACGATCTGCTGGACCTGGCCGAGAGCAAGGTATTCCAGATCGCCGAGCAGCGCACCAGCGCCAACGAGGGCCCCCAGCCCCTGAAGCTCATCCTCGAGCAGACCGTCGACAAGATTGAAGAGCTGTTCAAGACCCCCCACAACGGGGTGACCGGCGTGTCGTCCGGCTACAACGATCTGGACAAGATGACCGCCGGCCTGCAGCGTTCGGATCTGGTCATCGTCGCCGCCCGTCCCTCCATGGGCAAGACCACCTTTGCCATGAACCTGTGCGAGCACGCGGCCCTCACCGCCGACAAGCCGGTGCTGATCTTCTCCCTCGAGATGCCCTCCGAGCAGATCATCATGCGTATGCTCGCCTCCGTGGGGCGCATCGACCAGACCAAGGTGCGGACCGGCCAGCTCGACGACGAGGATTGGGCGCGGCTCTCCTCCACCATGGGGCTGCTGCTGGAGAAGGGGAAGATGTACATCGACGACTCCTCCGGCCTCACCCCGACCGAAGTGCGCTCCCGTGCCCGCCGGGTGGCGCGGGACAACGGCGGCATCAGCATGATCATGGTGGACTACCTGCAACTGATGCGGGTGCCGGCGCTGTCTGACAACCGAACTCTGGAAATCGGTGAAATCTCCCGCTCCCTCAAGGCGCTGGCGAAAGAGTTGCAGTGCCCCGTGGTGGCGCTCTCCCAGCTGAACCGAAGCCTGGAACAGCGTGCCGACAAGCGCCCGGTCAACTCGGATCTGCGGGAATCCGGCTCCATCGAGCAGGATGCGGACTTGATCATGTTCATCTACCGCGACGAGGTCTATCACGACGACAGCCCCGACAAGGGGATCGCCGAGATCATCATCGGTAAGCAGCGTAACGGCCCCATAGGACGAGTGCGGCTCACCTTCCAGGGTCAGTTCTCGCGCTTTGACAACTACGCGGGCCCGGCGTTTGATGATGACTACTAAGTCGGGAGCCTGCTCCCGGTATCCAGACACAGTTTTCCCGGTTCGACAATTCTGCCGGTCCGGCCTTAGACGATGAGATTTGAGGGCTGACACCACCCGGTGCCTGATTATCATGCCCTCGTAAGGGAAAACAGATGAAAGCGGCTATCGCCCAGATCAATACAGCGGCCCTGCGCCACAACCTCGCTGTGGTGAAACGCCACGCCCCCCAATGCAAGATCATTGCCGTGGTCAAGGCCAATGCCTACGGCCATGGGCTGCTGCCGGTTGCCCGCACCCTGGTGGATGCGGACGCCTACGCGGTGGCCCGCATCGAAGAGGCGCTGATGCTGCGCTCCTGCGCCGTGGTCAAGCCCATCGTGCTGCTGGAGGGCTTCTTCAGCGCCGCCGACCTGCCGGTGCTGGCGGCCAACAACCTGCAGACCGCGGTGCATACCTGGGAGCAGCTCGAAGCGTTGGAGCAGGCGGAGCTGCCTGCCCCCGTGGTGGCCTGGCTCAAGCTCGACACCGGCATGCACCGCCTCGGGGTACGGGCCGAGGAGATGCCCGCCTTTATCGAGCGCCTCGCCAAGTGCAAGAACGTGGTGCAGCCGTTCAACGTCATGACCCACTTCAGCCGCTCCGATGAGCTGGAGCAACCCACCACCCGCGAGCAGATCGACCTGTTCAGCCAGCTGACTGCGCCGCTGTCGGGCGAGCGCGCCATGGCCAACTCGGCGGGCATCCTGGCGTGGCCGGATTCCCACTGCGACTGGGTGCGCCCCGGCGTCATCCTCTACGGCGTGTCGCCTTTCCCCAATACGGTGGCGGCGGATTACGACCTCAAGCCGGTGATGACCCTCAAGACCCAGCTCATCGCGGTGCGCGATCACAAGGCGGGCGAGCCGGTAGGCTATGGCGCCAATTGGGTGTCGGATCGCGATACCCGGCTCGGGGTGATTGCCATCGGCTATGGCGACGGTTATCCGCGCATGGCCCCCAACGGCACGCCAGTGCTGGTCAATGGCCGCATCGTGCCTCTGGTGGGGCGTGTCTCCATGGACATGACCACGGTGGATCTCGGCCCCGGCGCCACCGACAAGGCCGGTGACGAGGCGGTGCTCTGGGGGGAAGGGCTGCCGGTAGAGCGGGTGGCCGACCAGATCGGCACCATTCCCTATGAGCTCATCACCAAGCTCACCTCCCGCGTCTTTATGGAGTACGTGTAGGCGAGTCGCCCCTCATCCCCCATCCTTCTCCCGCGAGGGGAGAAGGGAGAACCAAAAGGCCGCCCCGACAAGGGCGGCCTTTTTCATGGGCGTGTCCCAGAGACGAAAGAACAAGCCCCGCATCTGCGGGGCTTGAGTCTCCGTCACTATGTGGCGCTTAGCCTATGGTCATCAGGCTGGCGTTGCCACCGGCGGCGGCGGTGTTGACCGAGAGGGCGTGCTCGATGAGCAGGCGCTCCAGCGGGATGTCGGTCTCGCCGCGATGCAGGCCGTGCACACCGATGATGGCGCCGTTACGGGCTGCCTGGCGCGCGGCGGCGAGCTTGCTCACCTCTCGCAACTGATCCGAGTCGCCGTGGTGCAGCAGGGCATCGAAGTCCGTCTCCCCCGTTGCCCAGTCCGCCACCAGCGCAATGGGATCCCGCACCTCGGTCGGCAGGGAAGAGAGGAGGGCGCGTGTCTGGGCATCGTCCGGCAGCAGCACCTGGCTGCCGACCGCCAGACAGGCGGCCAGCTGGGCCAGCAGGTCGGCCTTCTCCTGGGCAAGACAGAGCACCCGTTCCCGGGGCAGCAGGCTGTAGCTGTTGCGCTCGCCGGTGGGGCCGGTCAGTAGCTGGGTACGGCCGCTCTGGGAGAGCGCGGCGTAGTGATCGCACAGGGCGGCGAGGGCCGGCTCCTGCTTGCTCGCCCAGTCGCGCAGGGCTACGAGGGGGGCTTTCGCCTCGGCATGCAGGGCACCGGACTCCTGGTGCAGCTGGTTGGCCACCGCCTCCTGGGGACGGGCGCCGAGCAGGCGATACATGTAGAGCGGGCCACCGGCCTTGGGACCGGTGCCGGAAAGCCCTTCCCCACCGAAGGGTTGCACCCCGACCACGGCGCCCACGATGTTGCGGTTGACGTAGAGGTTGCCCACCTTGGCCACGTTCACCACCTGGGCGATGGTCTCGTCGATGCGGGTATGAACACCCAGGGTCAGGCCGTAGCCGCTGTCGTTGATCTGCTCGAGCAACTCCCCGAGCCGGGTGCGCGGGTAGCGGACCAGGTGCAGCACAGGGCCGAACACTTCGCGTCCCAGTTCGTCCAGGCTGTCGAGCTCGATCAGGGTCGGCAGCACGAAGGTGCCGCGGCTGCAGGCATCCCCCTGGGTGCGAGCGATCTGATGCACCTTGCGCCCCTTGTCGCCCATCGCCTTGATGTGGCGCTCGATGTTGGTCTTGGCCTCGGTGTCGATGACGGGGCCGATGTCGGTGGAGAGGTGCTCGGGGCTGCCGACCTTGTACTCGGCCATGGCGCCCTTGAGCATCCGGATCACCCGATCCGCCACGTCATCCTGCACGCACAGCACTCGCAGGGCGGAGCAGCGCTGACCGGCGCTGTCGAACGCCGAGGAGATGACATCCATCACCACCTGTTCGGTCAAGGCGGAAGAGTCGACGATCATGGCGTTCTGGCCGCCGGTCTCGGCGATGAGGGGAATGGTGCGACCCTGGGCGTCGAGGCGACCGGCCAGGTTGCGGGAGATGATGCCCGCCACCTCGGTGGAGCCGGTGAACATGACGCCGCGCACCCGTTCGTCCGCGATGAGCGCCGCACCCACGGTCTCTCCACGGCCCGGCAGCAGTTGCACCGCACCGGCGGGAACCCCCGCTTCCAGCAGGATGCGCACCGCTTGTGCCGCGATGAGGGGGGTCTGCTCGGCAGGCTTGGCCAGCACCGTATTGCCGGCGGCCAGGGCCGCGCACACCTGGCCGCTGAAGATGGCCAGCGGGAAGTTCCAGGGGCTGATGCAGACCACGGGGCCGAGCGGTCTGTGGGTGTCGTTGGCGAAGTGGTTGCGCGCCTGGGCGGCGTAGTAGCGCAGGAAGTCCACCGCCTCGCGTACCTCGGCGATGGCGTTGGCGAAGGTCTTGCCGGATTCGCGAACCAGCAGGCCCATCAGGGGTTGCAGTTCGGATTCCATCAGATCGGCTGCCCTGTCCAGCACGGCGGCCCGCTCGGCTGGCGGGGTGGACTGCCAGATCTGGCCGCTCGTGAGGGAGCAGGCGAGCGCCTTGTCCACAAGCGCTACCGTGGATTCGCTCACCTGACCGACGACATCGCGGTGATCCGCCGGGTTGAGCACGGGCTGGAACTGGGTCGGCGCCTCGGTGTCGCAACCCAGCATGGGCACGGCTTGATAGGCGGTGTTGGTGCTGGCGAGCAGGGCGGCGGAGAGTGACCCCAGGCGGTGCTCGTTCGCGAGATCCAGACCTGCGGAGTTCGGGCGCGCCTCGCCGTAGAGATCCCGGGGCAGGGGGATGCGCGGATGGGGCAGACCCAGGGTCCCTTCACGGGCGGCCATCTGCTCGATCTGCTGCACCGGATCCTGCACCAGATCCGAGAGGGAGATGTTGTTGTCCGCGATGCGGTTGACGAAGGAGGTGTTGGCCCCGTTCTCCAGCAGGCGGCGCACCAGGTAGGCGAGCAGGGTCTCATGGCTGCCCACCGGAGCATAGATGCGGCAGGGACGACCCAGCTTGCCGTCGGCCACCTTGCCGACCACCTGTTCGTAGAGCGGTTCACCCATGCCGTGCAGGCACTGGAACTCGTACTGGCCCGGGTAGTAGTTCTGACCCGCCAGCTGATAGATGGCAGACAGGGAGTGGGCGTTGTGGGTGGCGAACTGGGGATAGATGGCCTCGGGCACCGCCAGCAGCTTGCGGGCGCAGGCGAGGTAGGAGACGTCCGTGTAGGGCTTGCGGGTATAGACCGGGTAGCCTTCCAGCCCTTCCTGCTGGGCGCGCTTGATCTCGCTGTCCCAGTAGGCGCCCTTCACCAGACGGATCATCAGGCGGTGACGGCTGCGCTTGGCGAGATCGATGACGTAGTCGATCACATAGGGGCAGCGCTTCTGGTAGGCCTGGATGACGAAGCCGATGCCGTTCCAGTCGGCGAGGGACGGATCGAAGCAGAGCTTCTCCAGCAGATCGAGGGAGATCTCCAGGCGATCGGCCTCTTCGGCGTCGATGTTGATGCCGATGTCATACTGCCTGGCGAGCTGGGTCAGGCCCAGCAAGGTGGGGTAGAGCTCCTCCATGACGCGATCGTACTGGGCGCGGCTGTAGCGCGGATGCAGGGCGGAGAGTTTGATGGAGATACCCGGCCCCTCGTAGATGCCGCGACCGTGGGAGGCCTTGCCGATGGCGTGGATGGCCTGCTCGTAGGAGGCCAGATAGCGTTTGGCGTCCTCCTCGGTCAGGGCCGCTTCCCCCAGCATGTCGTAGGAGTAGCGGAACCCCTTGCTCTCCATGCCGCCTGCGTTCGCCAGCGCCTCGGCGATGGTCTCGCCGGTGACGAACTGTTCACCCATCAGGCGCATCGCCATGTCGACGCCCTTGCGGATGAGCGGCTCACCCCCCTTGCCGATGAGTCCCTTGAGGGAGCTGTTCATGCCCGCCTCGTTGTGGGTGGCCACCAGCTTGCCGGTGATGAGCAGACCCCAGGAGGCCGCGTTGACGAACAATGAGGTGCTCTGGCCCAGGTGCTGGCTCCAGTTGCCGCCGCTTATCTTGTCGCGGATCAGGGCATCCCGGGTCGCCTTGTCGGGGATGCGCAGCAGCGCCTCCGCCAGGCACATCAGGGCCACCCCTTCCTGGGAGGAGAGGGAGAACTCCTGAAGCAGCCCCTGCACCAGGCCCTGACGGCCGCTGGCGCTCTTCTGGTTGCGCAGCTTCTCGGCGATGCCCATGGCCAGCTTCTGGGTCGCGTCAGCCTTCTCCTTGGGCAGACGAGCCTGCTCCAGCAGCATGGGGACGGCTTCGGTCTCGGGGCGGCGATAAGCCCCCGTGATGGCGGCCCGCAGCACGGACTGGGGCAGAATGCTCTCGGCAAACTCGAGGAAGACCTGGATGTCCTGCTCGGTCAGGGTCTCGGCGGCCTCTTCCCCGGCGGCGGCAGCCAGCCCGGAGTGCTCGGGCGGGGTCAGACCGAGATCCAGTTGCTCCAGATAGGTGAAGATGGCTTGCTTGATCAGCCAGTGGGGAGTGCGATCCAGGGTCTGCGCAGCCTGTTTGAGGCGGTCGCGGGTCGCTTCATCGAGTTTGACGCCGAGGGTGGTAGTGGCCATGGGACTTCCTGTGTCTAGAAGGTAACAATATTACCGGACGGTTAAATTTCGCCGATGATGGTGCAACCAGGTGCAACCTTCAAGCAAGAAATTTTAATGTATTGGTTACATTGTTGAATTCTTCCATGAATCCGGTCTCCATCAGGCTCCTTTCAAGCCCGCCGCTTGTCCGCTTTTCACAGCATTATTAATGGGTTGGCAATGCATCTTATGAATGCCTACATGAGGTGCAACCCACTGCGAATCGGGTTGCACTTTTGCGTGTTCGACCGAGCCCGGGCTGTGAGCGCGGCTCCCCCGTGCGCAGAAGGGGGCGGAGCGCCACCTGACAGAGCCCCGTGCTCTTCTATGCTGTTAGCTGGCCACAGGGGCCAGCTATCGGTGACAAGGAGAAACCCATGGCGCGTGTCAGTACCTATCTCAATTTTGCCCGGGAGACGGAGGCTGCCTTCCTCTTCTATCGCGAAGTGTTCGGCGGAGACTTCAGCGGCCCCATCCACAGGTTCAAGGAGTCCCCGGGTTGCCCGGGCCAGCCCCCTTTGTCGGAGGAAGACGGGGAGCTGGTGATGCATGTGGCCCTGTCCATCCTTGGGGGTCACGTGCTGATGGGCACGGATGCTCCGGCCAGCATGGGGTTCACCCTGGTACAGGGCAACAACAGCTACCTCAACCTGGAGCCGGACAGCCGGGGCGAGACCGATCGCCTGTTCGCAGCCCTGGCCGAGGGAGGTCAGGTGGAGATGCCGCTGGCGGAGATGTTCTGGGGTGACTATTTCGGATCCCTGGTGGACAAGTTCGGCACCCACTGGATGTTCAACTGCCAGAGCAAGACCTGACGGCAGATCTGCAATGAAAAGGGCGCCATGGCGCCCTTTTCATCTTTATTGCCCATCACAGTCCCTATTTGCTGCGCCTGCCACCTGCGCTGGTATGCCCCGGGCATGGGATTGGGATTGCAGTGCGCTGAGCTGCCTTATGGCGTGCGACCCACCATGTCAGCGGGAATCACCCAGGCATCAAACTGCTCCGCGCTGAGGTGGCCCGAGGCAATGGCCGCCTCCCGCAGACTCAGCCCCTGATGGTGCGCCCGCTTGGCGATCTCGGCCGCCTTGTCATAGCCGATATGGGGGTTGAGGGCCGTCACCAGCATCAGGGAGCGGGAGAGCAGATCGTCGATCCTGGCCTGGTTCGGGGTGATGCCGACGGCGCAGTGGTCGTGGAAGCTCTGCATGCCGTCCGCCAGCAGCCGCACGCTCTGCAGGACGTTGTAGGCGATCATCGGCCTGAACACGTTGAGCTCGAAGTTGCCGCTGGCGCCGCCGATGTTGATGGCCACATCGTTGCCCATCACCTGGGCGCACAGCATGGTGAGCGCCTCGCACTGGGTCGGGTTGACCTTGCCGGGCATGATGGAGGAGCCGGGCTCGTTTTCCGGAATGATGAGTTCCCCCAGCCCGCTGCGGGGGCCGCTCGCGAGCCAGCGCACGTCGTTGGCGATCTTCATGAGGGAGGCCGCCAGCGTCTTGAGGGCGCCGTGGGCATGGACCTGGGCATCGCTCGCCGCCAGGACCTCGAACTTGTTGGGAGCGCTCACCAGCGGCAGACCGGTCTGCTCGGCCAGGGTCCTGGCCACCGCGTCGGCGAAACCTGGGGGGCAGTTGAGGCCGGTACCCACCGCCGTGCCCCCCAGCGCCAGCTCGCACAGATGGGGCAGGGCGGCCCGGATGTGGCGCTCCCCCTGACTGAGCTGGGCTACCCAGCCGGAGATCTCCTGCCCCAGGGTGAGGGGCGTGGCGTCCTGCAGGTGGGTGCGGCCTATCTTGACGATGTCGTCGAAGGCGGCGGCCTTGCTCGCCAGGGTCTCTTTCAGGGGGACGAGCGCCGGCAGCAGCCGGCCCGTGATGGCGGTGACGGCGGCCAGGTTCATGGCGCTCGGGAAGACGTCGTTGCTGGACTGGCTCTTGTTCACCTCGTCGTTGGGGTGTACCAGCCGCCCCTCGCCACGGGGGCCGCCGAGCAGCTCGCTGGCCCGGTTCGCCAGCACCTCGTTGAGGTTCATGTTGGTCTGGGTGCCGGAGCCGGTCTGCCACACCATCAGGGGAAACTCGGCGTCGTGCTGGCCGCACAGGATCTCGTCGGCGGCCGCCATGATGGCCTGGGCCTTGCGCGCGGGCAGCAGTCCCAGGGCGTGATTGACCCTGGCACAGGCGGACTTGATGCGGGCCAGGGCATGGATGATCTCCCTGGGCTGGCGCTCTCCCGAGATGTTGAAGTGGTGCAGGGAGCGCTGGGTCTGGGCGCCCCAGAGCCGATCGACCGGGACGGCGATCTCCTCGAGGCTGTCGTGTTCAATCCTGATGGTCATGGTGCCTCCCGCCGGCAGGAAAAGGGGCGAGGGAAGATCCCTTGCCCCTCACAGCATGGCAAATCCCGCGGGCGAACGCTCAGGTCACCGCGGTCGTCATGGCCCCGGCCAGGGGGTGAAACGGCGTCAGCCCGGCCAGGGGCGCGGCCGTGATGAACTCCTGAGTGGTCTCACCGTGCTTGAAGATCTTGAAGCCCTCGCCCCGGGCGCTCCAGTATTCGATGCTCTCGCCGCCGTGCTCGCCGCTTACCTGAAGCAGGCTCCCTTCGCGCAGGGCCACCACGGACTCGCTCGGGTTGATGGCACAGAACTCGGCGAGCCGCTCGTCCCGGGTCTCCCCCATGTGGCCGCTGATGCCGGCATCCAGGTAGTGGTGGGGGTTGATCTGCAGGGGGAACAGGCCCAGCGCCGGCAGCACGGCGGCGCTGCACACCGGCATGTCGTTGGTGGTGAGGATGCTGGGGGTAGCCACGTTGCAGCCGGCGCTCCAGCCCACATAGGGCACGCCCCGCTCGCGCACGGCGCGCTGGATGGGCACCACCAGGCCGTATTCGTGCAGCAGCTGGTTCAGGCGCCAGGTGTTGCCGCCGCTGATGAAGATGGCGTCGGCCCGCTGGATGGCATCCACCGGATCGTCGAAGTGGTGGATGCTGATGGCCTTCACCCCCAGGCTCTCGCTGAGTTCGAAGGCGCGGGCGTTCCAGTCGCTGCGGATCACCGCGTAGGGGATGAGCAGGATGCGCTTGACCTGTTTGCGGGCGAGCAGGGTTTGTACCCGCTCCCGGGCCCAGCCGAGCAGGCCGGGGTGTTCTGTGGTTTTGCCGTTGCTGAGCAGAAGCAGTTCCATGAAAGCTGTCCTCAAAGGGTGAAAGCGGAGGAGGGAGGATCACTTGGGCCGGTGCGGCCAAGTGGCCGTCGGGGCATGCTAGCACCCCGGGCCGGGCGGTTCTGTGATCCGGGGACCCATTCAACCACAGCGAAGGGGCGGGTCAATGCCAATGGATGAATGCGCAGCGCCAATGAAAGACCCCGCCGAGGCGGGGTCCGAGGAGGGCTGGACGGATCAGGAGGCGGTCGCCTCGGCCACCCGGAACTCGGGCTGCTGGCGCAGCTTCCACAGCTCGCTCCACTTGCGCAGGGCGGAGATCAGGATCAGCGCCCCCAGCACCAGCATGATGAGGGAGATGGCGCCGTTCATCGGGTTGTAGCCCTTGGCGGCCGAGTTGAAGTAGACGTTGCGCATCATCCAGTAACCGGCGTAGTTGACGGTGACGAACAGGTAGGCCAGCGGGATCAGGCAGGTCAGCATGTAGCGGCGCTTGTGGGCCAGTCGCAAGATGATGGTGGCGCCTATGATGAGGCCCACCGAGGCCATCAGCTGGTTCGAGACCCCGAACAGCGCCCACACAGAGCCGATATCGCCGGACATCAGCAGATAGCCCCACATCACGCAGGCGAGCACGCTGGCCCCGATGGCGCCCGGCATCCAGTCGATGCGCTTGAGGGGCGGGTAGAACTCGCCGAAGAAGTCCTGGATCAGGTAGCGGGAGACCCGGGTGCCGGAGTCGACGGCGGTCAGGATGAAGACCGCTTCGAACATCACCACGAACTGGAAGAAGTAGGAGGCGAGGTTACTGAACCAGGGCACCTTGGTGAAGATGTAGGACATGCCCACCGCCAGGGTGACGGCGCCGCCGGTGCGACCGTTCAGATCCATGCCGATCTCCTGGGAGAGGAAGGGCAGGTCCACCACCTGCATCCCCAGCTTGGCGAAGGCCTCCGGGGTGGCGTTGATGGCGAAGTAGTCCGCCGGGTGCAGGGCGGTGGCGGCGATCAGCGCCATCACGCCCACCACGCATTCGGCCAGCATGGCACCGAAGGCGACCGGCAGGATGTCGTTCCACTTGTCCACCAGTTTCGGGGTGGTGCCCGAGCCGATGAAGGCGTGGAAGCCGGAGATGGCGCCACAGGCGATGGTGATGGAGATGAAGGGCCAGACCGGGCCGCCCAGTACCGGGCCGCCGCCGTGGACGAACTGGGTCATGGCGGGGAACTGGATCTCGGGGTTGATGCAGATGACGCCGATCACCAGGGCGCCGAACACGCCGATCTTCATGAAGCTGGAGATGTAGCCGCGCGGGGTGAGCAGCAGCCAGACCGGCAGGGCGGTGGCGAAGAAGGCATAGATGGGCAGCGCCAGACTGATGGTCTCGGCGCGCAGGGTCAGCCAGGCACCGAAGGCGCTCTCCTGCACGTAGGGGCCGAAGAAGACGCAGGCCAGCACGGCGATGAAGCCCACCCAGGAGGCGGCTTGCAGGTTGCCGGTCAGCTTGTGCCAGATCCCCACCACCATGGAGATGGGGATGGTCATGAAGACCGCAAACACGCCCCAGGCGTTACGCTCCAGCGCGTGCACCACCACCATGGAGAGACCCGCCATGGTGATGGTGATGATGAACAGCATGGCGAGCCCCGTGCACCAGCCGGCGATGGGGCCGAGCTCGGCCTTGGCCACCTCGGAGAGGGACTTGCCCTGATGCTTCATGGAGGCGAACAGCACCACGGTGTCGTGCACCGCGCCGCCGATGACGCAGCCGATCAGCAGCCAGAGGAAGCTCGGCAGGTAGCCGTACTGGGCGGCCAGGACCGGGCCCACCAGGGGGCCGGCGGCGGCGATGGCCGCGAAGTGCTGGCCGAAGTTGACCCACTTGTTGGTCGGCACATAGTTCTTGCCATCTTCCAGCTCGTGGGAGGGGGTGACCAGCTTGTCGTCGGCCCGCAGCACCTTGCGCACAAAGAACACGCCGTAGAGGCGATAGGCGATGGCGAGGATGCAGAGGGCCGCAATGACGAAGGTGATTGCGTGTTGCATGACGGAGTTTCCTTTTCCTGCGGCCAATCTGGCCGGGCTCAGGCTGCACTCTACGCAGGCGGCAGGGAAAGGGGAGCGCAGAAAGGGTCAGTGGCAGAGGGCCGCCCGCGAGCGGCAGAAAAGCGGCCCCGAGCGGTTTGAGGGATGAGCCGGCGGGCGCGGGAAGCGGGTGAGCGGTAACGGGCAGGGGACGGGGCGAGTGGCCCGCCCCTCAGGGGATCTCCAACAATTCTTTGAGGGGCTTGAGGTAGCGCCGGCTCACCGGCACCTTGTGGCCGCCCTGGGTCACCACCTCCGCCAGGCCGCCGTCCAGCAGCAGGATCTCGCGGATCTGGCCCGGGTTGAGCAGGTACTGGCGGTGACAGCGCACGAAGCCGGTCTTCTCCTCCAGGGTGCGCAGGGTCAGCTCGGTGGTGCCTTGCTGCTGGGCGCTCACCACCTTGTTGCCGGCCAGATCGCTGTGGACGAACTCCACCTCGCCAAGGGGCAGCAGCAGGATGCGGTTGTGGCCGCTGCAGGGAATGCTGCGCAGGGGCTGGGCGATGCGGGTCGGATCCGGCAGCGGTTGGCCCGCCAGCTCACCCTTTGGCGAAAGCAGCCGCTGGATGCGCTCCAGCGCCTTGTTCATCCGTTCGCTGGTGACCGGCTTGAGCAGGTAGTCGAGGGCGTTCTCCTCGAACGCGCGCAGGGCAAACTCGTCGTAGGCGGTGATGAAGACGATGTGGGGGCGCAAGTCCGGGTCCAGCATGCTCACCAGCTCCAGCCCGCTGATGCGCGGCATCTGGATGTCGAGAAACAGCAAGTCGGGTTTCAGGCGATGGATGGCGGGCAGCGCCTCCATGGCGTGGGCACACTCCCCCAGCAGGCGGATGTTGCCCGCCTGCTCCAGCAGCAGCCGCAGCTCCTCGCGGGCGAGGGGTTCATCGTCGACGATCAGGGCGGTCAGCATGGGCTCTCCTGCAGGGGAAGGGTGATCCTCACCCGGGTGAATTGATGGGGGACGCAGTGAATGGTGACCCCGTACTCGGCGCCGTAACGGGCCTTGATGCGCCGGTCCACTATGTTCATGCCAAGGCCGCTCTCCTCCCGCTTGGCCTGATAGAGGCCGGCGTTGTCACAGACCTCCAGCACCAGCTGCTCGCCCTCCTGTCGCGCGGTCAGGGTCAGTCGGCCGGGCTCGAACATCTGGGAGATGCCGTGCTTGATGGCGTTCTCGACGATGGGCTGCAGGGAGAAGGTGGGCAGCCGGTACTCCAGCAGCGGCTCGGGAATGTCGATCTGCACGCTCAGGTGCTCGGCGAAGCGGGCCTGCTCGATGTGCAGGTAGGCGTTCACATGCTCCAGCTCGTCGGCCAGGGTCACCTCGTCCCCTTGCCGCTTGAGGTTCTTGCGAAAGAAGGTGGAGAGGTGGTGCACCAGGGTGCGGGCATCCTCGGGGTCGCGCCGGATCACCGCCGCCAGGGTGTTGAGGGCGTTGAACAGGAAGTGCGGGTTGATCTGCGCCTGCAACAGCTTGATCTCCGACTGGGCCAGCAGCCGCTTCTGCTCGTTGTATTTGCCCGCCAGGATCTGGCCGGAGAGCAGCCGCGCAATCCCCTCTCCCAGGGTGCGGTTGATGGAGGAGAAGAACTTGCGCTTGGGCTCGTAGAGCTTGATGGTGCCCACCACGGAGCCCTCTTCCCCCCGCAGCGGAATGACCAGGGAGGAGCCGAGCCGGCACTGGGGATGCAGGTTGCAGCTGTAGGGAATGAGGTTGCCGTCGGCATAGACCACCTCGTTGTGCTGGATCGCCTTGAAGGTGTGGGCCGAGTTGATGGCGGTGCCCGGCAGGTGGTGATCCTCGCCGATGCCGATGAAGGCGAGCAGCTTCTCCCGATCCGTGATGGCCACCGCGCCCACCCCGGTCTCCTCGTAGAGGATGCGCGCCATCTGCTGGCACGCCTGCTGGGTGAAGCCCTTGTCCAGCACCCGCATCGCCCGTTCGGCGATCTTGAGGGCGCGGGCGGAGAAGGCGACCGAGTACTTCTCCAGCATGGCGCGGTGATCGAGGATCATCCGCATGAACATGGCGGCCCCCAGGGTATTGGCCACCAGCATGGGGGCGATGATGTTCTCGATGAGATGGACGGCGTCGTCATACGGACGGGCCACCAGCAAGATGATCCCCATCTGCATCAGCTCGGCGATGAGGGCCACAGATCCCACTACCCAGGGGCTGAACAGCAGATCGAGCCGGTGGCGGGCGACGAAGTGGCGGTGCACCAGGCCGCCGAGCAGTCCCTCGGCGATGGTGGAGAAGGTGCAGGCCAGGGCGGTGAAGCCCCCCAGCGAGTAGCGATGGATGCCGCCGGTGAGCCCCACCAGCAGACCCACCACAGGGCCGCCGACTATGCCCCCGAGCACGGCGCCGATGGCGCGGGTATTGGCGATGGAGTCCTCGACTCTCAGGCCAAAGTAGGTACCCATGACGCAGAAGCCGGAGAAGATGAGGTAGCAGAGGATCTTGTGGGGCCAGCTCAGGGTCACCTGGGTCAGCGGCATGAAGAGCGGCGTCTTGGAGAGCAGCCAGGCGATCACCAGATAGACGCAGAGCTGCTGGAAGAGAGATATCACGAGCGCGAATTGTTCGAAAGCCACGGCACACTATCTCGAAAGGGATGCTCATCCAATGGACGCGGAGTATTAGCAAACCCCGATTTGCGCCGCAAGCCGCGGGCGCCGGAATAGCGCGCCTGCGCACAGATTTGCCGGCACCCTGAGCCAAAGGCATCCCTTCACCCTGGCTGCCGGTCAATCGAGCGCGACGTCGACCCACACCAGGCGGTGATCCGAGCTGACCCCCTTGGCGATGCCGAGCTTGGCGTCATACACCAGGTGATGGCCAGGCTCGAAGCTGGCCGGCCAGAACACGCCGGAGGCGACCGCGTTCAGGTTGGCGGAAGGCAGCACGTGGTCGAGCTGCAGGCCGCTGCTGCTGGTGATGCGCTCCGGGGTGGGGCGGTTGTTGTTGCGCTTGCACTGATCCGGCTGGCTGGCGAGGCACTCGGGGCCGCCCTGGCTGACCGGGATCAGGGCGCCCTTGGTGACGGCCTGGTTGACCAGCACATGGTCGTGCAGATCCCGGATGGCGGTGCGATCCCCGTCGCCAATCTGGGGATCGGCGTTGAGATCGCCGGCGATGACGAACCTGGCGCCCACGGGCAGGCCACCGGCCTTGCCGGCGTCATCCACCATGTAGCTTTCCCCTTCCACATAGTCCTGCCAGAAGGCGACCTCGGCGCGGTTTCGCCTGACGTTGTGGCGCGCCGCGTTGCCGAAGATGGGCGGGGTCGGGTGGGAGATAAGGAAGTGGATCACCTCCTCCCTGTCTCCCTGCCTGATGTGCACCGGCACGTCGGCGTGGTTCTTGGACGAGAGCGGGTACTGCTGCCAGGCTGCATCTGAATACCAGGCATCGCCACACTGGCGGCCGCTCGGGATCGGTGCCCTGGGGTTGTGGCAATCGTCGATGACCGGGTTTGCTTCGCCCGGCATCTCCTTCCACTTGAATTTCTGGAAGGTGCGGATCTGCCTGGTATCGATGGGGTACCGGGACATTACGGCGAAGGCGTACTGGCCGTGATAGTTGCCAAAGCCCCAGGCGTCGTCCGGCCCGTTGTTGCGCTTTCCGTCCAGGTTGAGGTCATGGCCGCTCATCAGGCCGGTGTTGGTGGCGAAGTTCTGCAGCACCGGGTAGCCGATGGCCTTCACCTCGTCGTGCTGGGCATAGGCCAGGTAGTTCGCGTTGAAGGCTTTGAGGTCCGTGGTGTCGCTGCCCTTGCCGTCATTGTCGAATTCGCTCAGCAGCAACACGTCCGGCCGGGTGCGCTGCACTATCTCGGCGATGTTGCGGATCTGCTGCACGTCGAGGGCCTTGGTCTTCTCGGCGCCGCTCAAGGTGCCGTCGGCGAGGCGCGCCAGCAGGGCATCCTGCTCGGTGCGGGTCAGGGCGAGCTCTTCCCCCAGCATGCCGGGTGCAGTGCGATCGAAGGCGAGATTGAAGGTGGCAAAGCGAACCATGGCGGGCCTCGGCGTCAGTGTGGCCGGGACAGCCTGCCATCTTTGGCAGGAAAATGGCAGCACCCTGCCGAATTTCATGGGAAAGGTGCCCGGGTTTCCCCCGTGACACGCAAGCGCCCGGCTCAGGCCCAGCGGGAGAGAGGGGAGGGAATGGCGTAGGCGTAGCCCTGCTGGTAGTCGCAGCCCAGCCGGTTCGCCACCTCGATATGGGCCTGGGTCTCCACCCCCTCGCACACCACGGCCATGCCGAGTCGTTGCAGGTATTTCACCAGACCCGTCAGCATGTTGAGGGCGTGGCTACTTCGCGCAGCCTGAAGCAGCAGGGAGCGATCCAGCTTCACGATCTCGTAGGGGAGCATCATCAGGCGCTGGAAATTGCACGCCAGGGAGCCGAAGTCGTCACAGGCGATGTGGGCGCCATGGGCCCGCAACACCTCGATCATCTCCCTGTGCTGGTGTTTGATCCTGACGTGCTCCAGCACCTCGAACCAGATGTCGATCCCCAGCTTGCGGGCCTGGAGCAGCACCAGCAACAGCAGATTGCGGTAGGTGGGGCTGGAGAGCGCCGGATTGAGGTTGATGGAGAGCGCATAGGGGCCTTTTTGGGCGAGCACGGGCAGATCGCGCATGATGGCCCTGAGCATGACGATATCGAGGTGCAGAGCGTCATCTTCGCCGAGGGCGGCAAAATCGATGCACTGATAACCCTGGCTATCGGCATCCCAGCGCCTGGCCAGCACCTCATACCCCTTGACTTGACGATCCTGGCCGATGATGGGCTGATAAAAGGGGACGACGATATCCGCCATGTTGGCCATGGCCCTTACGGGAGACTCTTCTTTGAACGCAAACATGGTTCTCACCTGACGGGAACATGGTTACGCATCATACAGGGAGGGTCTAAAGGGAGGCTGTAGGAAGAGTCTGATAATGGGCCCTGCTTGGGCGTGGGCAGGAAGGAGGGGGTCAGGGAAGGGCATGGCCCTGTGCAGGTGCGGCGCCAGCCTGGGGGGCTGCGTGCATGGCCTGGGCAAGCCAGGACCAGTCGAGCATGGGGGAACCCGCCTTGAAGCGCTGATAGGCGTATCCCTGGCGGATGGTCAGGAAGAGGGTGCTTGGCAGGCCGAGGCGGTTGAGGTAGCGCACCATCACGTCTCCCTGATAATCCCGCAGCCGCAGTTGCAGCTCGGGCAGTGTCAGCCCGTGCTCGCGACCCGTTTCATCCCAGATTTCAAACATCTGTGTGCACTCCTTGCGACATGAGGCTCCACTGTTTCTAAAAAGTGCGGGGAGGGCAATTGTCAGATCTGACAGCGCCATATGGATTCTATCCAGAAAAGTGAAAACCCGGCGCGAGGCCGGGTTGTCTGAAGGATGGTGGAGGGAGAAGGATTCGAACCTTCGAAGGCAGAGCCGTCAGATTTACAGTCTGATCCCTTTGGCCGCTCGG
>NZ_JAPDBQ010000073.1:0-20098 GCF_027705325.1 Aeromonas sp. QDB18 | reverse complement strand
TGCGCGAGCAGCTATCACCCAGTAATGGGAATCCCCCTCCTGTGACGCGAAGCGCTAAGGTGGGGGAGGATGTCAATAGGCTATCTTATTCGCCATTTTGAACCTGGGCAGTGCTCGAAATCCTCACGTACTACAGTACGCTCCGGTTTCTGCGCGCTGTCCGTGTTCAAACTGCCTTCAACGATTACGCCTACTGGGATAGGTTCTAAGCCCCATAACGACAAACCCCGGGACTTGGCCGGGGTTTGTTTGCGAGCATTACACAGCTATCAGTGGAACTGATCTTCTTCGGTCGAGCCGGTCAGCGCGGTCACCGACGACTGGCCGCCCTGAATGACGGTGGTCACCTTGTCGAAGTAACCGGTACCCACTTCCTGCTGGTGCGCCACGAAGGTGTAGCCCCGCTTGGCGGCGGCGAATTCCGGCTGCTGCACCATCTCGACATAGTGCTTCATTCCCTCGCCACGGGCGTACTGGTAGGCCAGCTCGTACATGTGGAACCACATGTTGTGGATACCCGCCAGGGTGATGAACTGGTACTTGTAGCCCATGTCGGAGAGCTCCTGCTGGAAGCGGGCGATGGTGGCATCGTCCAGGTTCTTCTTCCAGTTGAAGCTCGGGGAGCAGTTGTAGGCCAGGATCTTGTCCGGGTACTGGGCCTTGATGGCCTCGGCAAATTTGCGCGCCTCGTCCAGATCGGGCTTGGCGGTCTCGCACCACACCATGTCGGCGTAAGGGGCGTAGGCCAGGCCGCGGGAGATGGCCTGCTCGATGCCGGCCTGCACCTTGTAGAAGCCCTCGCTGGTGCGCTCACCGGTCAGGAAGCCGGCATCGTAGGGATCGGCATCCGTGGTCAGCAGATCCGCTGCGTTGGCGTCGGTGCGGGCGATGACCAGGGTGGTGGTACCGCAGACATCTGCCGCGAGGCGGGCTGCGATAAGCTTTTGCACCGCTTCCTGGCTCGGGACCAGTACCTTGCCGCCCATGTGGCCGCATTTTTTCACGGACGCGAGCTGATCTTCGAAGTGTACGCCGGCGGCGCCCGCTTCAATCATCCCCTTCATCAGCTCGAAGGCGTTCAGCACGCCGCCGAAACCGGCTTCCGCATCCGCTACTATGGGCAGGAAATAGTCGATGAAGCCCTTGTCCTCTGGTCCAACTTTGTTGGCCCACTGGATCTGGTCGGCCCGGGCGAAGGAGTTGTTGATGCGCTCCACCACGGAGGGGACGGAGTTGGCCGGGTAGAGGGACTGATCCGGGTACATGGTGGAGGAGAGGTTGTTGTCCGCCGCCACCTGCCAGCCGGAGAGATAGATGGCTTCGATGCCGGCCTTGGCCTGCTGCACCGCCTGGCCGCCGGTCAGGGCGCCGAGGCAGTTTACATAGCCTTTCTTGGCGCCGCCGTGGATCAGCTCCCACAGTTTGTCGGCGCCGCGTTGGGCCAGAGTGTGTGTCGGCTGCAGGCTGCCACGCAGGTTCACCACGTCCTCGGCGCTGTAGCCGCGCTTGATCCCTTTCCAGCGGGGGTTTTCTGCCCAGTCTTTCTCGATAGCCTGGATCTGTTGCTCACGGGTCAGTGCCATATCAGTTCCCTCTTTCATTGATTTCACGTTTCCATTGACTTGTTATGGGGGCCGTTACCGGCCCGGGTCTCACAGCCGCTCGTAGCCGGGCAGCGTCAGAAAATCGATGAGTGTGTCGGCGCAGGTGATCTCGTCCATCAGGGCGCTTGCCTCGGCGAAACGGCCCGATTGCCAGCGGGCCTCGCCCACTTCGCCTCTGACCACCTCCTGCTCCTCGGCCAGCATCTGGCGGAACAGCGCCTTGGTCACTGCCTGACCGTTGGAGAGGGTCTTGCCGTGGCGGATCCACTGCCAGATGGAGGTGCGGGAGATCTCGGCGGTGGCGGCATCTTCCATCAGTCCGTAGATGGGCACGCAGCCATTGCCGTTGATCCAGGCTTCCAGGTATTGCAGGGCGACGCGGATATTGGTGCGCATGCCCGCCTCGGTGCGATCACCCTCACAGGGGGCCAGCAGGTCGGCGGCCGTGATGGGGGCATCCTGCTCGCGCAGCACGCCGATCTGGTTCTGGGCACCCACCGGAATGGTGGCGTTGAACACCGCCATGGCGGTATCGGCGAGGCCGGGGTGGGCGACCCAGGTGCCGTCGTGGCCGTTGTTCGCTTCACGCTCCTTGTCCGCCTTCACCTTGGCGAAGACTTCGGCGTTCACTGCCGGATCCTTGGCCGGGATAAAGGCGGCCATGCCCCCCATCGCCAGCGCGCCGCGTTTGTGGCAGGTCTTGATAAGGAGTTGCGAATAGGCAGAGAGGAACGGCTTGTCCATGGTCACCACCTGACGATCCGGCAGGACGCGATCCGGGTGGTTTTTCAAGGTCTTGATATAGCTGAAGATGTAGTCCCAGCGACCGCAGTTGAGGGCGACGATGTGATCCTTCATCTGATAGAGCAGCTCGTCCATCTCGAATACCGCCGGCAGGGTTTCGATGAGCACGGTGGCCTTGATGGTACCGCGGGGCAGACCGAATTTGTCCTCGGTCCAGGCGAACACCTCGCTCCACCAGCGCCCTTCCAGATGGCTCTGCAGCTTGGGTACGTAGAAGTAGGGACCGGAGCCCTTGGCCAGCAACGCCTTGTGGTTGTGCAGGAAATAGAGGGCGAAGTCGAACAGGCCGCCGGGAATGGGGGCACCATCAAAGGTGACGTGCTTCTCCGGCAGATGCAGACCGCGAACCCGGCAGATGAGCACGGCCGGGTTGGGATTCAGGGTATAGGCCTTCCCCTCCGGGCTCTGGTAGGCAATGGTGCCGTTGACCGCATCGCGCAGGTTGATCTGGCCCTCGATCACCTTGTTCCATGCCGGGGCCAGGGAGTCCTCGAAGTCGGCCATGAAGACCTTGACGTTGGCGTTGAGGGCATTGATCACCATTTTGCGCTCGACCGGGCCGGTGATCTCCACACGGCGGTCCTGCAGATCGGCGGGAATGCCGCGCACCGTCCACTCACCATCGCGAATATGGGCGGTCTCTGGCAGGAAGTCCGGCAACTCGCCGCCATCGATACGGGCCTGGCGTGCGACTCGCTGCTTCAGCAGCTCATTGCGTTGGGGAGCGAAACGTTCCACCAGTTCGGACACCAGGGCCACCGCATCCGGCGTCAGGATCTGCGCGTAATCGGGAAGCATCTCGCCTTGAATGTGCAGGCGGGTGCTGCTGATGGTCTGGGCCGGTGCCGACATAGTGGGTACTCCTCCAAAAGTTACATTTTGAATTTATTAACTACGACTAACGTCTATATCCCTTTCTTTCAAACTCCCCGTAACAGCGGGGTAACACGATTCATAAGGTGCAAAAGAATGGCGGATTCGTCAACTTGATTTTTAAAACGGGTGTTTTTTGATGATAGTTAAGATGCTGTTTTAAATGGATTTATGTGATTAGTGTAAAAGCTCTTTGCAGATGGTTATGCTCTTGGGTCGCCGGGGCGGCAGGGGGGAGGATTTCGGTAGAGGGGATGGGTTAAAAATGTAACTAATTACGTAATAAAATTACAAATGCAAAAACAAATCCCGACATTACTCCAAGCTTTGCAAAAACAGCTGTATGAAATGCCTTCGTTCAATCCAGCCTGCATGAGGGCTATGAAGTGACCGGGTAGTGAACTGATGTTTAAAACTAAAATGTCAAATTGGGTCAAAATGGCGAAGGCGAACATGAGAGAGGGAAATGACGAGCAATAACGTAGGTTTGTATCACGGCGTGTCCATGAAGGAGAGGGAGGTTGGGGCGCAGAAGATGGTCAATTAAACTGATTTTTGAAGAAAAACTAGCATTTTATCGTTATTTGCGGTGGCGGTCTGTTGGCCGGGGTCAAGGGTGGTGCCGGACAGCAAAACCGGCGTCTTGAACCGCACTATGGCACGGGCTCGTCTCAGTAATCTTCATCCGGGGCGGCGAGATCGATCACATCGAGGTGCACTGAACTGCCAAACCCGTGCTCTGCGGAATCGAGCTCGGAGGGCGTGGGGGAGATCAGGGGCTGAACGGGCTGGGAGTCAACAGCTTGGGTCATGGATGCTTGCCTCATTGATTGCAAGCCGGTCGGTGATTCCATCACCCTAGTGTCCACCTCCCTGTTTTTATGGCCGGCGGAAAAGTTGCGTATCCTAGCGGCACTTTATGAAAGCTTCAAATGGATCTGTATAAAATTCATGCCAATAAAAAGCGGCGACCCGATGAACGGGGGAGGCGAGAGGAAAAAGAGGCAAGCGTCGGGTGTGCAGGCAAAAAAATAGCCCAGTCGTTTGACTGGGCTATTTTCGGGGAATTTGGTCGGTGTGAGAGGATTCGAACCTCCGACCCTCTACACCCCATGCAGATGCGCTACCTGGCTGCGCTACACACCGACGGAGTCAGCTCGGCTGACGGGGAGGAAGTCTAATCGGATGATTTGGCGGGCGCAACTCCTTTTTTATCAGGGAGATGCCGACTGCTTCTTTATTGTTCAGCCAAGATGCAACTTGGGCCCTGGCCGGAGTTTTGGCATAATCGCCGCCCCCTTAGGCGGGCACAGGGTGGCGAACACCCAACTCGGGGCGTTCCGATGTCGCCGGGGCCTTTGGCCTCTCTTTCATTGACAGCATCTTCTGCCGTGGGCTACCGGCTAGCGCGAGGGGGAAGGGGCCCGGTGTGCCCAGGGCCGGGACGCAGCAATCCGGGAGTGCGCGGCCGATGCCGTGCAGGGGCCAGGCAAGCCGACATCATATCGACGAGAGGATCAGGGCGTGAAACCATCTGAAGTTGCAGCACAGATCAGCCAGCGCGAGCAGGACGAACGCTGGATGCGCCATGCCATGGCCCTGGCCGCCAGGGCGGAGGGGATAGGCGAGATCCCGGTAGGCGCCGTGCTGGTGCTGGGGGACAAGATAGTGGCAGAGGGGTGGAATCGCTCCATCAGCGAGCACGACGCCTGCGCCCATGCCGAGGTGATGGCGCTTCGGGAAGCGGGCAAGCAGCTTGAAAACTATCGCCTGCTCGACACCACCCTCTATGTGACGCTGGAGCCCTGTTGCATGTGTGCCGGCGCCCTCATCCACAGCCGGGTCAAGCGGGTGGTCTATGGTGCCCGGGATTTGAAGACGGGGGCGGCAGGGTCTGTGTTCGACATCCTGCTGGATCCCCGCCACAACCACCAGGTGGTACTGACGGGGGAGGTGCTCGCCGACGCCTGCTCGGCCCAGCTGTCGGATTTCTTCAAACGGCGCCGCGCCGAGAAGAAGGCGGCCAGACTCGCCGCGAAAGAGGCGCTTCCTCAAGATGACAGCGGGGCCTGATGGCCCCGTTTGCTTTTATTTCACTGCCAGACCGGCTGCCTGCTTCCCCCCGAATACCAACTGCCACCCCCCGATGGAGCCTGCGCTCTTTGCCGCTGTTGATGTAACAAAACTGTCATGCATCCGCCATATAATGCCGCCAAGCCTAGCTCACATTGAGGTCTTGCATGTCATCGGAATCGTTAAATCTGGTCATGGCGGGCAGTCGAAAACGCCGGATCAAGGATAAATTGGCCAAATATGGCGTCACCACAGGGGGAGCCCTGGTGCTGGTGGCGCTGTTGCTTATCTTCTTCTACCTGCTTTATGTGGTGAAGCCCATCTTCAATGGCGCCAGCATGGAGAGCACCGCTTCCTTCACCCTGCCCATCAAGGGCAAAACCGCCTGGCTCGGGGTCGAGGAGCAAAACGAGATAGGTTACCGCTTCAGCGACCAGGGGAAGGTCAAATTCTTTGCCGTGCAACCGGATGGCAAGATCAAGACCGGACAGGTGATTGGCGAGGCGCAGGTGAACGGCGAGATCACGGCGGTCGCGCCGCCTGCGCCGGGCCAGAAACTCATCGCCTATGGGTTTGCCAACGGCAAGGCTCAGGTGGTGCAACCCTATTTCAAGATCTCCTATCCCAATGACGTTCGCGTCATTGAGCCCAGCCTGCAATATCCCTTCGGCGAGACCCCCGTGGTGATCGATCCCCAGGGCAAGGCGCTGACGCGCATGGTCTTCGAGGCGACCAAGGACAAGATGGCGACTGCGGCCGTGACCGAAGATGGTCGTGGTGTGCTGATGGTGATGAGCGGCGAGGAGAATTTCCTCTCCGGCGAAATCGAGTGGAGCAGCCAGACCTACACCATTCCGTCCCTGCCACGCCATGTTGACCAGATGCTGCTGACCCCGAACCTGCGCCTGTTGTTCGTGCGCGAGGGCAACCGCCTGTCGGTCTATGACATCCACAACCTGAGCGACATCTCCCTGCGCAATGTCATGGAGATCAACGCCCCCAATGCCAGCGTGACCCAGGTGGCCCTGCTCTCCGGTGCGTCCTCCCTGCTGGTGGGCAACGACAACGGCGTCATCTCCCAGTGGTTCGAGGTGGCAAAGGATGGCAAGCGCCAGTTCACCCAGATCCGTGACTTCAAGGGTGACGCGCCGGTCGCCCTGCTGACCCCCGAGCACTTTCGCAAGGGCTTCATCAGCGCAGGCAGCGACGGCACCATCAACTTCTTCCATGCCACCGGCGAAGCCAAGCTGCTTGGCGAGAAGATTGACGGGGGCAACCTGGCTGCCGTTGCCATCTCTCCTCGCCACAACCTGCTGTTGACCCAGCAGGGGGATGACTTCAAGGTCTTTGACGTCGAGAACGATCACCCCGAGGTAACCTGGTCTGCCCTCTGGCAACAGGTGTGGTATGAAGGCTATCCCGAGCCCCAGTACGTGTGGCAGTCCACCTCCGCCAGCAACGACTTCGAAGCCAAGCTGAGCCTGGTGCCCCTGGTGTTCGGCACCCTGAAAGCCTCCTTCTATGCCATGGTGTTCGCGGTGCCCCTGGGTGTCGCCGGTGCCATCTATACCGCCTACTTCATGTCGGCGGGGCTGCGCAAATACGTCAAGCCGACGGTGGAGATCATGGCGGCGCTGCCGACCGTCATCCTCGGCTTCCTGGCGGGTCTGTGGCTTGCGCCCATCATCGAAGGGGCCCTGCCCGGGGTGATCCTGCTGCTGATCCTGCTGCCCATGGGCATGCTGCTCACCGCCCTAGTGTGGAACTATCTGCCGGAGCGAGGCCGCACCTGGCTGCCGGAAGGCTGGCACGCCATCCTGCTCATCCCTGTGTTGCTGTTCATCGGTTGGGGCGCCTTCGCCCTGAGCCCCATCATCGAGAACGCCTTCATGCACGGTGATTCGCGCATCTGGCTGACCCACGACATGGGCATCAAGTTTGACCAGCGCAACTCCCTGGTGGTCGGTATCGCCATGGGCTTTGCGGTCATCCCCACCATCTTCTCCATCGCCGAAGACGCGGTCTTCTCGGTGCCCAAGCACCTGACCCAGGGCTCGCTTGCGCTGGGGGCGACCCCGTGGCAGACCCTGAGCCGGGTGGTGATCCTCACCGCGAGCCCAGGCATCTTCTCGGCGGTTATGATGGGCCTTGGCCGCGCCGTGGGCGAGACCATGATCGTGCTGATGGCCACCGGCAACACCCCCATCATGGACTTTTCCATGTTCCAGGGGCTGCGGACCCTGGCGGCGAACATCGCGGTGGAGATGCCGGAATCGGAGGTGGGCAGCTCCCACTACCGGGTGCTCTTCCTCGCCGCCTTCGTGCTGTTTGTGTTCACCTTCTTGTTCAATACCCTGGCCGAATTCGTCCGCCAGCGGTTGCGTGAAAAGTACAGCTCTCTGTAAGGACTAAGGAATCGACAATGGGTAAGTGGTTTAAATCGGGGGCCCCCTGGATCTGGATGACGGGGGGCGCCGTCAGCCTGAGTCTGGTGGCCGTACTGGGTCTGTTGTTGCTGATTGGCTGGCGTGGTCTGGTCTATTTCTGGCCCCATCCCATCTATGAGTGGCAACTTGAAGATGCAAGCGGCAACAAGAGCGTCCTGATTGGCGAGATCAACGACCGGGAGCTGGTGCCGGTGGAGCGCCTGCGCGCCGCAGGCCAGGCGCTGGAAGGGGAGGATCGCGAAGAGATTACCCGTTATCTGGTCAAGACCGGCAACCGGGAGTTCGTGGACCTCGACTTTCGCTGGGTGCTGGAGACCGATATCAAATCGCGCGCCCAGCCGGCGGAGCTCGCCATGGTGGAACGCGCCACCAACGGCAACTTCTATGGTTACATCACCTCGGTGAAGGAAGATGGCCAGGAGCTGACCACGGATCTGCATCCCGCCTTGCAGCGGGTGCTGGCCCGTGCCAACGGCCTCTCAAGCCAAGCCAACGACCTGCAAAAAGGGGCCATCGGCAGCATCAACTATCAGCTGGAGCGCCTGCGCCTGAAAGAGCGCAAGGCCGAGCTGGATGACAAGCTGACCGATCAGCTTAAAGCCGAGCTGGCGAGCGAGCGTCAGGCCCTCAACGACCGTTACCAGGTGCTGGAGAAAGAGCTCTTCTCCCTGCGTACCCAGGCGGACAGAGACAGCATCACCGTCAAGGACATGCGCGGCGAGCTGGTGACCATGCCGATGTCCCGGGTGCTGGATGTAGTCTGGCCCAACGACATGAGCCTGATGGCCAAGGTGGGTCACTGGTTCCACCAGATTGGCAAGTTCGTCTCCGATGACCCCCGGGAGGCGAACACCGAGGGCGGCGTCTTCCCTGCCATCTTCGGTACCGTCTTCATGGTGATCCTGATGGCCATCATCGTGACCCCGCTCGGGGTGGTGGCGGCGGTCTACCTGCACGAGTATGCGGGCAAGAACAGCCTGACCAAGATCATCCGCATCGCGGTGATCAACCTGGCGGGGGTGCCCTCCATCGTCTACGGCGTGTTTGGCCTGGGCTTCTTTGTCTACACCCTGGGGGGCAGCATCGACCGCCTCTTCTACCCGGAAGCGCTGCCGAGCCCGACCTTTGGCTCCCCCGGTGTCATCTGGTCAGCCCTGACCCTGGCCATCCTGACCCTGCCGGTGGTGATCGTCTCAACCGAAGAGGGGCTGGCCCGGATCCCGAGCACCATTCGCCAGGGTTCGCTGGCGCTGGGTGCCACCCAGGCCGAGACCCTGTGGCGCATCGTGCTGCCCATGGCCAGCCCGGCCATCATGACCGGCCTTATCCTGGCCATCGCCCGTGCGGCGGGCGAGGTGGCGCCGCTGATGCTGGTGGGGGTGGTGAAGCTTGCTCCCACGTTGCCGATGGACGGCAACTTCCCGTACCTGCACGTGGAGCGCAAGTTCATGCACCTGGGCTTCCACATCTATGACGTGGGCTTCCAGAGCCCGAACGTCGAGGCGGCGCGTCCTCTGGTCTACGCCACCTCCTTCCTGCTGGTGACGGTGATCGTCGGCCTCAACCTGACGGCGATCGGTATTCGTAACCACCTGCGCGAGAAATTCCGGTCGCTGGAACATTAATCCAGCCATTACAGAGACGGGCAGGGGCCTTCCCTGCCAGCCAGATATTCCGGCAGCGGGCAAGACGTTTGCACGCTGCCACCAAGAGAATTTGAGGTAAACAGATGATCAACGTAACACCGAGTTCGGCCCCGCACACCGCCACCGACCTGCTCAACCTGACCCCGGAGCAGACTGCGCTGGAGGTGAAGGATCTCAACCTGTACTACGGCAACAAGCAGGCGCTGTTCAACGTCAACATGAAGATCCCCAAGGGTCAGGTCACCGCCTTCATCGGCCCGTCCGGTTGCGGCAAGTCCACTTTGCTGCGTTGCATCAACCGGATGAACGATCTGGTGGAGATTTGCCGCATCGAGGGGGAGATCCAGCTGCACGGCCACAACATCTACGACAAGAGCGTGGATGTCTCCGCCCTGCGCCGTCAGGTGGGCATGGTGTTCCAGCGCCCCAACCCCTTCCCCAAGTCCATCTACGAGAACGTGGTCTACGGCCTGCGCCTGCAGGGCATCAATGACCGCCGTACCCTGGACGAGGCCGCCGAGCGTTCCCTGCGCGGTGCTGCCCTGTGGGAGGAGGTGAAGGATCGTCTGCACGACAACGCCTTTGGTCTCTCCGGCGGTCAGCAGCAGCGTCTGGTGATTGCCCGTGCCATCGCCATCGAGCCGGAAGTGCTGTTGCTCGATGAACCGACCTCGGCGCTGGACCCCATCTCCACCCTCACCATCGAGGAGCTCATCAACGAGCTCAAGAGCCAGTTCACCGTGGTGATCGTGACCCACAACATGCAGCAGGCGGCGCGGGTCTCGGATCAGACCGCGTTCATGTACATGGGGGAACTCATCGAGTACTCGAATACCAACACCATCTTCACCACCCCGGCCAAGAAGAAGACCGAAGACTACATTACCGGTCGTTACGGCTAAGGGATGCCGCTGATTGAGATGAGCAAGTTGAGCATCAACAAGCAGATTGGCAGTCAGTTCAACGGCTAAGGCATGTTGGTGCAACAAGGGTGATTGAGATGAACAAGATGGGCATCAACAAACAGATTGGCAGTCAGTTCAACGGCTAAGGCATAATCGGAGCAACAAGGATTACTGGTATGGACAATATGAACCTCAACAAACACATCTCCGGTCAGTTCAATGCCGAGCTTGAGAGCGTGCGCAATCAGGTACTGGTGATGGGGGGGCTGGTGGAGAAGCAACTCACCGACGCCATCGCCGCCATCCATGGCCAGGATCTGGATGCGGCGCGCAAGATCGTGGCCAACGACCACAAGGTCAACGCCATGGAAGTGGCGATCGACGAGGAGTGCACCCGCATCATCGCCAAGCGTCAGCCCACCGCATCCGACCTGCGGCTGGTGATGGCCATCATCAAGACCATCACGGATCTGGAGCGGATCGGCGACGTGGCGGACAAGATTGCCCGCATGCTGACCGACAACGCCAACAAGCCCCAGCCACCGCTGGTGTCGCTGGAGAACATGGGACGTCGCACCATCAAGATGCTCCACGACGTGCTCGACGCTTTCGCCCGCATGGATCTGGATGCCGCCCTGGCGGTCTACAAGGAAGATGACAAGGTGGACCGCGAATACGAGTCCATCATCCGCGAGCTGATGACCTACATGATGGAAGATCCCCGCACCATCCCCCAGGTGCTCAACGTGCTCTGGGCGGCACGGGCCATCGAGCGGGTCGGCGATCGCTGCCAGCACATCTGCGAGTACATCGTCTACTACGTCAAGGGCAAGGATGTGCGTCACACCAAGGCCGATGACCTGAGCGATCTGCTGGGCAAGGGCTGATGGGGCGCCTTGGGTGGAGCTCCCGTCGCGGCTGCACGACGGGAATCCAACTCTGATTGAATAAAAAGGCGCTTTGAGCGCCTTTTTCATTGCATGGCACGGCAGTTCAAGATAACGCCACCCGGCGGGCGCTTTTCTGCTAGAATATGGCCCCTGTGTGAGTCCCGGATGGAGTCACGGTCCGGTTTCCCGGGCCCAGTTTGCCGTCTTGTGCTAAGGCGGCTGTAGCAATAGGTTAATCATGAGTTTTGCCGATAGTTTGTTCTTTCTGATGCTGCTGGTCGCCGGCAGCGTGTTCTTCTCACTCTCCGAGATCTCCCTTGCCGCCTCCCGCAAGATCAAGTTGCAGGTGATGGCCGACGAGGGCAACCGCCACGCCGAGAAGGTGCTGGCATTGCAGGCCCAGCCGGGCAACTTCTTTACCGTGGTGCAGATAGGCCTCAATACCGTCGCCATCCTCGGCGGTATCCTGGGGGAATCCGCCCTCAATCCCGCCATCAGGGAGCTGATTGCCGGCTTCTACCAGGGGCCCTGGCTCGGCCAGATTAGCTCTGCGGCCTCGTTTGTCTTCGTCACCGGCATGTTCATCCTGATAGCGGACCTGATGCCCAAGCGCCTTGCCATGACCATGCCCGAGCGGATCGCTGTGGTGGTGGTGCGTCCCATGATGCTGTGCGTCACCTTGCTGATGCCGCTGGTGTGGCTGTTCAACGGCATGGCGAACGGCCTGTTCCGGCTGATGCGCATCTCCATGGTGCGCAACGACGAGATCACCTCCGACGATATTTATGCGGTGATGGATGCAGGTGCCGAAGCCGGTGTCATCCAACGCGAGGAGCACCAGCTCATCGAGAACGTGTTCGAGCTCCAGTCTCTGGGTGTCACTTCCGCCATGACGGCGCGGGAGAGCCTCATCTACTTCACCCTGCAAGAGGGGGAGGAGAGCATCAAGGCGAAGATCGCCGAGCACCCCCACAACAAGTTCCTGGTGTGCGACCACAACCTCGACAGCATCAAGGGGTTCGTGGATGCCAAGGAGCTGCTGATCCGCGTCATCAGCGGCCAGAGCATCGATCTCAACAGCGGCTCCCTGGTGCAGAACGTCATCATCATTCCCGACACCCTCAACCTCTACGAGGCGATGGAGTACTTCAAGAACCATCGCGGCGATTTTGCGGTGGTGATGAACGAATACGCCCTGGTGGTGGGCATCGTCACCATGAATGACCTGATGAGTACCGTCATGGGGGAGTGGGCCACCCACGTGGTGGAAGAGCAGATAGTGCAGCGGGACGAGAACTCCTGGCTGGTGGACGGGGTGACCCCCATCTCCGACGTGATGCGCGCCTTCGACATCGAGGAGTTCCCGGAAAACCAGAACTACGAGACCATCGCCGGTTTCATCATGTACATGCTGCGCAAGATCCCCAAGCGCACCGACTCGGTCAAATATGCCGGTTATAAGTTCGAAGTGGTGGACATCGACAGTTACAAGATTGACCAGTTGCTGGTCACCCGGGTAGAACCTGCGAGCAATGAGAAGCCCGCTCAGGAATCCTAAAGGAGTTCGTTAGCAATCATGAAGATGAAGACTCATTCCCGTGCGCTGGCCTGTGTGGCGCTCGCCCTGGCACTGGGTGCCTGCAGCCAGAGCGCACCGCGCAAGCCGGTGACGCCTGCCAAACCCGTCGCTCCCGAGCCTGCCGTGGTGGTCCCGCAGCAGGATCCCGATGCGGTGGTGCAAAGCGCCGTGGCAGAGCCCAGCCCGGTGTTCGACGAGGAGTATCACGGCCCGGATCAAGGGTCGCTTGAATCGGTCACCGCCCTGTTTGCCCGGGGTTACATCGAATCCGCCATGCGCGAGACCATGCTGGCGGCGGTGCACAGCGACTATCCGCTGCTCGGCATGAGGGACGTGCGTCTCACTGACCCTGTTGCCAAGTTCCTCACCTCGGCCCAGGCACGCACCACGGCCCACGACTACCTCTATGCCGGGGTGCAGCGTCGGCTGGGCCGCCCCCTCAGCCCCGCCCAGTGGGAGCAGATCTGGCAGGGCTATCCCCAGCAGGGCCGGGTCTCCGACTGGGTCAAGCAGACCAAGCGGGTGCTGGCCGGGCGCTGAGCCCCTGGTTATCGGCGGCTGTGCCCGCCTTGATCCCCTGTTTCACAAGAGGCCACCCCCCGGGGTGGCCTCTTGTCGTTTCAGTGCCTGGCCAGGTGATGCCTGTGCCGGGGAGACCTCCCTTTGCCGCCATCATCCTGAGCTTGCCCGGATTTGTTCGTAGCCCCCGATTGCCTCTTGTTCTACTTTGGGTCATGATATTTGGGATTTCTAGCCGTCTAGATGTTTTGATGGCTTAATGTGGTTTCACACAATAAACACCCGTCATGGCGGGGAGACGCAGAGAGACAGAGATGGACAAGCAGGATTTGTGGGTACTCGATGGCGGTATGGGTCGTGAACTGGCGCGGCGTGGTGCGCCGTTCCGTCAACCGGAGTGGTCGGCACTGGCGCTGATGGAAGCGCCCGAGACGGTGCGCGAGGTACACCAGGCCTATGCGACGAGCGGTGCCCGGGTGATCACCACCAACAGCTATGCCCTGGTGCCCTTCCATATCGGCGAGGCACGCTTTGCCGCCCAAGGGGAGGTACTTGCGGCTCTGGCCGGGCAACTGGCCCGAGACGTGGCCGACGAGCAGGGGGGAGCCGTCAAGGTGGCTGGTTCCTTGCCGCCGCTCTTTGGCTCCTATCGTGCGGACCTCTATCAGGCCGAGCGGGTGAGCGAGCTGGCGACACCGCTTATCCGTGCCCTGTCACCCCATGTGGATCTCTGGCTGGCGGAGACCATGAGCCTCATCGCCGAGCCCCTGGCCCTCAAGGCCCTGCTGCCCGAGGACGGCAAGCCGTTCTGGGTCTCCTTTACTCTGGAAGACGAGGCGCCGGGCAGTGAGCCCACCCTGCGCTCCGGCGAGCGGGTGGCGGATGCCGTGACCGCGTTGGCGTCGGCCGGGGTGGATGCCATCCTGTTCAACTGCTGCCAGCCCGAGGTGATTGAAGGGGCGCTCAAGGTGGCCGTCGCCGCGTTGCAGGTTCAGGGGCGCACCGACGTTCGCCTCGGCGCCTATGCCAACGCCTTCCCGCCCCAGCCCAAGGAGGCGACTGCCAATGACGGTCTGGACGAGATCCGTGGCGATCTGGGGCCGCTGGATTACCTCGGCTGGGCCGAGCGCTGGCGCAGAGCCGGGGCAAACCTCATCGGCGGCTGCTGCGGCATCGGCCCGGAACACATCGAGGCGCTGGCCAGCCGGCTGCGTTAAGGAGCGCCCATGAAAGAGAGCAAGATCGGGCTCTGGTCCCTCACGGCGCTGGTGTTCAGCTCCATGGTGGGGGCCGGCATCTTTAGCCTGCCCCAGAACATGGCCGATGTGGCGGGCGCCCGCGCCGTGCTGATCGGCTGGGCCGTCACCGGGGTCGGCATACTGGCGCTGGCCATGAGCTTCCTCTACCTGTCGCGGCTCAAACCCGAGCTCGACGGCGGCATCTACAGCTATGCCCGGGCCGGCTTTGGCGAGCTGGTGGGGTTCTTCTCCGCCTGGGGATACTGGCTCTGTGCCACCATCGGCGTGGTGGGATATCTGGTGATCGCCTTCGCGGCGCTGGGCAGCTTCGTCGACACGCCGGAGCGGGTCTGGTTTGGCGAGGGCAACACATTGGCAGCTTTTGTCGGCGAGTCCTGCATCCTCTGGGCGGTGCACCTGCTGGTGGCCCGCGGCGTGCAGCAGGCGGCCCTGTTCAATCTGGTGGCGACCCTGGCCAAGAGCCTGCCGCTGCTGCTGTTCATCCTGTTCGCCTGCTACTGGTTCGATCCGGTCACCTTTGCGGCGGATCAGGAGGGCAGCACCCTGGCGGTACCGGTCTCCGAGCAGGTGCGCAACACCATGCTCATCACCCTCTGGGTCTTCACCGGCATCGAAGGGGCAGCTGTGCTCTCGGCCCGGGCGAGAAACAAGCGGGATGTGGGCACCGCCACCGTGCTCGGCGTGGTGCTGGCGCTGCTGCTCTATGTGCTCATCTCGGTGCTGGCGCTCGGAATATTGAGCCGCCCGGAGCTTGCGGCCCTGCCCAACCCCTCCATGGCGGGATTGATGGCCCAGATGACGGGTTCCTGGGGCAAGTTGCTCATCAGCGCCGGCCTCATCGTGTCGGTGCTCGCCTCCTACGTGAGCTGGACCCTCTTCTCGGCCGAGGTGCCGTTCAGCGCGGCGCGTCACGGGGCCTTCCCGGCCATCTTCCGGCGTGAGAACCGCAACGGCACCCCCATCGCCTCGCTCTGGCTTACCAGCCTGACGGTGCAGGGCTGCTTGCTGCTGGTGTGGCTGCTTGGCAAGGGGTACACCAACCTGCTGCTCATCTCCACCTCCATGATCCTGGTGCCCTACCTGCTCATCGGCCTCTTCTTGCTCAAGCTGGTCTTCAGTGGCAAGGGGGGGCAGGGCCGCGGCCTGATGCGGGTGGTGGCGATGGTGTCGAGCGGTTATGGTTTCTGGCTGCTCTACGCCGCCGGGGTGGAGTACCTGCTGCTGTCGCTTCTGCTCTACGGGCCGGGTCTGCTGCTGTTTCTCTACAGCCGTCGCCAGCTCGGTGCCGAACAGCGGCTCAGCGGGCGCGAACGGCTGCTGGCCGGGGTGACGCTGCTGAGCCTGATCCCCGCCGTCTGGTCCTTCGTTCACGTCTGACCCGGGGGGTGTCCCTGTCATGAAAAAGAGCGCCCCTGGGCGCTCTTTTTTTATCCTGGTCGGTGGGTCAACCGCTGGTGGGGCCCGTCGGTTTGCCAAACAGCACGGCGAGCTTTTGCCGCCAGGGGAGGCCACGGGCCTCTTGCAGCATGTCGCGCCACTCGTGGAAGGTGAGGGTGAGCGGGTTGAAGCTGTGGATTGGCTTGGTGATGCCGAAACGGCACGGCTCGCCCAAGTCTTCTTCCACGAAGGTGCCAAACAGCCGATCCCAGATGATGAGCACGCCGGCGAAGTTGCGATCGATGTATCTGGCGTTGCTGGCGTGGTGCACCCTGTGGTGGGAGGGGGTGTTGAAGATCCATTCAAGTTTGCCCAGCTTGCCCACCACCTGGGTGTGGACGAAGAACTGAAAACCCAGGCTCAAGAGCACGGTGGCCACCACCGCCTCGGGGGGGAAGCCGATGAGGATCATGGGGATCCAAAACAGCCACATGCCGGAGACCGGATACATCAGGCTCTGGCGAAAGGCGGTGGAGAGGTTGAGCCGCTCCGAGCTGTGGTGCACCACGTGGGAGGCCCAGAGCCAGCGCACATGGTGGCTCGCGAAGTGGAACAGCCAGTAGCAGAGATCCTGCAACAGAAAGAGCAGCAAAAGGCTCCAGAGGTTTAGTTCGATATCGAATAGTCGCCAGCCCCAGAGGGCGTCGTAGAGGTAGGCGATGGCGATGGCCGCCAGGGCATCGCCCCCCTGATGCATCAGCGCCAGGGTGGCGTTGGCGAAGAGATCCTTCCACTGATAACCGGCGGTGGGAAAGGCGGCACCATGCTTGCGCAGGTAGAGCATCTCCCAGCCGATAAAGGCCAGAAAGAGGGGGGATAGGTAGAGCAGGAGCAGTTGCACATCCATGTGAGCCATCCGGTTGGACCAGTTGGATGTCAGCATACCGGATGAATTTAAAATTTCATTAACATCCTTGCTCGTTGGCGTGGTGACAACCCGATGGCAAAAGGCTGCGAAAAGGAATGCGCCAGGGAGATGATCTGGGGGGGTGAAGAAGGCAAGCATAGAAGAGGGAGCCATGGGCTCCCTCTTCGTGCTGGTGCATCGCGGGTTATAGCACCTGGCTCAGGAACTGGCGCAGGCGCGGGGAGGGGGGATTGTCGAAGAAGTCGGCGGGTTTCTCGTCCACCAGCAACTCGCCGCTTTCCATGAAGAGCACCCTGTCCGCCACTTCCCGGGCAAAGCCCATTTCGTGGGTCACCACCACCATGGTCATCCCTTCGCGGGCCAACCCCTTCATGACGTCCAGCACCTCTCCCACCATTTCTGGGTCGAGGGCGCTGGTGGGCTCGTCAAACAGCATGATGCGCGGCTGCATGGCGAGCGCCCGGGCGATGGCCACCCGCTGCTGCTGGCCGCCGGAGAGCTGGGAGGGGTAGCTCTGGGCCTTGTTGGAGAGACCGACCTTGAGCAGCAGGGCCTTGGCCCGCTCCTCAGCCTCCTGGCGAGAGAGCCCTCTCACCTTCTGGGGGGCCAGGGTGATGTTGTCCAGCACCGTCAGGTGAGGGAAGAGATTGAAGGACTGGAACACCATGCCCACCTCTTCCCGCAGCTTGTTGACATCCCCGGGTTCGGTGAGGCTGATGCCGTCGACCACGATATTGCCATCGTTGATGGTCTCCAGCTGGTTGAGGGTGCGCAGGAAGGTGGACTTGCCCGAGCCGCTCGGCCCCACGATCACCACCACTTCCCCTTCGGCCACCTGGGTGCTGACGTTTTTCAGGGCGTGCACCTCGGTGCCGTAGAACTTCTCTACACCGGTCGCCTTGATGATGGGATCAGTTGCAGCGCGCATAGTTCACCTCCAGACGACGCACCGGGAAGGGGCAGGGAGTGCCGGTGATGGCAGAACATTTCGACACCGATGGCGCCTTGATAACGGGATCAGTTGCTGCGCGCATATTTCACCTCCAGACGACGCACCAGGAAGGAGAGAGTGCCGGTCAGCACCAGATAGAGCAGGGCCACGGTGAACCACACCTCGAACGGGCTGAAGGTGGAGCTGACCACTTCGCGCCCCGCCTTGGTGAGATCGGTGATGGAGATGACGGAGACCAGAGAGGAGTCCTTGATGAGGTTGATGAACTGACCCGCGAGCGGTGGCAGCACCCGTTTGAAGGCCTGGGGCAGGATGACGTAGCGCATGGTCTGGGCCGAGGTCATGCCAAGGCTTCTGCCCGCTTCCATCTGCCCCTTGTGAATGGAGCTGATGCCGGCGCGCACGATCTCCGCCACGTAGGCGCCGGTGAAGACCGCGAGCGCCGCCACACCAGCGGTGAATCGGTCGAGGTTCAGCACGGTGCCGATAAAGAAATAGACGATGAAGATCTGCACCAGCAACGGGGTGCCACGGATGAGCTCCACATAGGTCACGGCCAGGTTGCGCAGGGCCGGATTGGGGGAGAGGCGGGCGAGCCCGGCCAGGGTGCCAAGCAGGATGGCGAAGATGCCTGCCACCAGGGAGAGCTTGACCGTGACCCAGACGCCCCAGGCGATGGGGCCAGCGGTCCAGCTCAGTTGCACATCCAGGGTATCGCCGAGGAAGACGGTATCCCCTTCAGCCAGCTGGGAGCCCTTGGGAGCGATGGCCTGACGGCGGCTGGGGTCGAGATCGTCTTGCAGGAAGAGCTGTCCCTTGTCCGCGACCACGGTGCCGTCAAACTCGGCATAGTGTTTCTGTTCTGCCTGATAGGCGATGTACTGGGGAATGCGTTCCCATCGCCAGGTGTAATCCACTGCCTGCACGGCCTTGTAGATGCCGAAAATGGCGGCGAGCACCAGCAGCAGGAAGATCCCGTGCCAGAGCAGCTGATTGGGCTGTTTTTCCATCTGTCTTGTGAGTTTGGGGTTGATCACTGTCACAACCTCTTTTGTCGTTATCGTGTGGGGAGTCTGCGTGAAGGGGCGGCATGCCGCCCCTTTGAGAGGTTATTTGAGCTGGTTCAGCCAGGCGGTGGATTCAAACCACTTCTTGTAGAGACGGTCGTAGCTGCCGTCGCCCTTGATCTGGCGCAGGTAGTTGTTGAACCAGTTGAGGGTGTCCTGATCCCCCTTGCGGATGGCCCAGGCCAGCGGCTCGAAGGTGAACGGCTTGTCGAGGTGCACCACGGCGCCCTGGTTCTGGGACGCGAAGATGGCGTTGTAGGGCAGGTCGTAGACGAAGGCATCCACCTTGCCGTTGATCACTTCCAGCTTGGCGTCATCCTGGGTTTCAAACTGCAGCAGGGTGGCCTTGGGGATCATGCGCTTGACCGCTTGCTCGCCGGTGGTGCCGAGTTTGACCGCGATCTTGTATTTGGGATCGTTGAGGTCCTGGAAGGATTTGATTTCGCCCGCCTTGTCCTTGCGAAGCACGATGGTCTGGCCGACGACGATGTAGGGATCGGCAAAGTTCACGCGCAGGTTGCGCTGGGGAGTGACGGTCATGCCGCCCATGATGACGTCGAACTTGTCGGTCAAGAGCGCGGGGATGATGCCGTCCCAGGCGGTGTTGACGAACTCCACCTTCACGCCCATCTCCTTGGCGACCATCTTGGCGAGATCCACGTCAAAGCCGATGTACTGGCCCTGCTTGTTGGTCATCTCGAAGGGTTGATAGCCGGCATCGAAGCCGACCCGCAGCACACCGCGCTCCAGTACGGCATCCAGGGTGGAAGTGGGCGCGGCGTTGGCCAGCCCGCACAGCAGCAGGGTAGAAAGAATGAGTTTTTTGATCATAAATGACGTCTCTGTCGTAAATGTGGTCGGCCTTGAACCTGCTCCCGTGCGACTCCATGGCACAAGAGACTGCTGCATCCGGCAGCAGGCAAGACAGGATTATTGTCTTGGTTGGGGCAAAAGCCCCATATGAGATTCTATGAATGGTTCGTTGGATGAAAAATGTACCAAAACCTGTTTGTGCCAGAAGACTCAATAAGTTATGGAGACTTTTATCCGTCGTGGTGACTCATAAAACCACATGAAAACAACATATCTATCTAATGGCAGGGTGAGAGCGTGAACAAATTGTTAAATTGAGGTCAATTTAGCCAACCCAGCATCCAGTACCTTTTCCAGATAGG
>NZ_JAPDBQ010000072.1:0-20144 GCF_027705325.1 Aeromonas sp. QDB18 | reverse complement strand
GCGTATCCATGATGAAGGTCCTCGCGGTGATGACCTACTTCCAGATTAGCCTTCCAACACATAATTGGGACAGCGCCAAAAAAAAAGCCAACCCCGGAGGGCTGGCCTTGTGATCTCTCACGGCTCATGCGCGCTTGTCGCTTACCACCAGCCAGAGGGCATGAACCATGCCGGGCAGACCGCCCAGCAGGGTCAGCACTATGTTGATGAGGAAATGGAGGCTGAAGCCTACCTGGATAAAGGCGCAGACCGGGGGGAGAAAGATGGCCAGCAGGATCTTGAGCAGATTGTTCATCTCATGGTTCCTCATGAAAGATGTCTCGTGATTCGGATGGGCTAACCATAAACATCCCTGGCCTCAACTGCAAACCAGACAGGGGATCCGCTCCCCTCCTTCCCGCCAGGCGTTGAGGTCGTGAACCATCTGATTGCTGCTGCCGCGCCAGAGCAGACCGGGATCCGCCAGCTCTTTTTCAAACTTGCCGTCCACCAGCACGTCCAGCAAGGCCACCAGCTCGCGCTGGGCCGGGCTGAGCTCTGCCAGCAGATAGCCGGTCCAGCACCAGATGTCCTTGCCCGGGCACTCGGCCCGCACCCGCTTCACCAGCGCCAGCACATGCGGCACGTTGGCGGGGTGGAGCGGATCGCCGCCGGAGAGCGACAGTCCGCGCCGCTTGATGCGGCTGTCGTTGAGATCGTGAATGATGCGATCGCTCATCGCCTCATCGAACGGCTTGCCCCCATCGAGCCGCCAGGTGCTCTGGTTGTAGCAACCGGGGCACTGGTGCTCGCAACCCGACACGAACAAGGTGGCGCGGGTGCCGGGACCGTTGATCACATCGACCGGGTAGTACTGGTGGTAGTGCATTCGAGTTCTCCGGGTTAACGGCCAACCCCCTCCCAACCTCCCCCTTCGAAAGGGGGAGGAGCTTCTTTGCCCCCTCCCCTGCCAAGGGGAGGGCTAGGGTGGGGTCTGCCCGCTTACATATGCTTGACGCGGCGTTTGACCTCTTCCTGCTTGCCCGCGTTGAAGGGGCGCGCATCCGGGCTGCCGAGATAGCCGCACACCCGGCGGGTCACCGACACCTTGGCCGGGTCGTGGTTGCCGCAATGCGGGCAGGTGAAGCCCTTGGAGGTGCACTCGAACTCGCCGGTGAAGCCGCAGTCGTAGCACTCGTCGATGGGGGTGTTGGTGCCGTAATAGGGCACCTTGTCATAGCTGTAGTCCCAGACGTTCTCCAGCGCCTCCAGGTTGTGCTGGATGTTGGGGTACTCGCCGTAGCAGATGAAGCCGCCGCTGGCGATGGGCGGATAGGGCGCCTCGAAGTCCAGCTTGTCGTAGGGGTTCACCTGCTTCTCCACGTCCAGGTGGAAGCTGTTGGTGTAGTAGCCCTTGTCGGTCACCCCGGCCACCACGCCAAACTCCTTGGCATCGATGCGGCAGAAACGGGTGCAGAGGTTCTCGCTCGGGGTGGAGTAGAGGCTGAAGCCGTAGCCGGTCTCCTCCTTCCACTCGTCGGTGGCCGCCTTGAGCCGCGCGATGATGGCGATGGCCTTCTGGCGCAGGGTCTCGCTGTCGAACAGGTGGACGTCGGTGCCATAGAGGGCGTTGATGGTCTCGTGTACCCCGATGTAACCCAGCGAAATGGAGGCGCGGCCATGTTTGAAGATCTCGCTGATGTTGTCATCAGCCTTGAGGCGCACACCGCAGGCCCCCTCCATGTAGAGGATGGGTGCGACCCGGGCCTTGACCCCGTCCAGGCGCTTGATGCGGTACATGAGCGCTGTCTTGGCCACCCGCAGGGCGGCATCCAGTTTGTCCCAGAAGTCCGCTTCATCGCGGGATTTCAGGGCAATGCGCGGCAAGTTGAGGCTCACGACCCCCAAGTTGTTGCGCCCCTCGTGGACCAGCTCGCCATTCTCCTCGTAGGCACCGAGGAAGGAGCGGCACCCCATGGGGGTCTTGAAGGAGCCGGTCACTTTGACCACCTGGTCGTGGTTGAGGATGTCCGGGTACATCCGCTTGGAGGCGCACTCCAGCGCCAGCTGCTTGATGTCGTAGTTGGGATCCCCCTGCTTGTGGTTCAGGCCATCCTTGATGGCGAACACCAGTTTCGGGAAGACGGCGGTCTTCCTGTTCTTGCCAAGGCCGGCGATGCGGTTGCCAAGGATGGCACGCTGGATGAGGCGCGATTCCCAGCTGTCCCCCAGGCCAAAGCCGAAGGTGACGAACGGCGTCTGACCGTTGGCGGTGTGCAGGGTATTGACCTCGTATTCGAGGGACTGGAAGGCGTCGTGGCACTCCTTCTCGGTGCGGGCCATGGCATAGGCATCCACGTCCCTGATCCCCCACTCCTCGGCCACCTCCCGATGCTTGTGCCAGCTGATGGTCACATAGGGTGCCAGCACCTCGTCGATGCGGTTGATGGTGGTGCCGCCATAGATGTGGCTCGCCACCTGGGCGATGATCTGGGCGGTTACCGCAGTGGCGGTGCTGATGGATTTGGGAGTGTCTATCTCCGCGTTGCCCATCTTGAAGCCGTGAGTCAGCATCCCCTGCAGATCGATCAGCATGCAGTTGAACATGGGGAAGAAGGGTGAGTAGTCGAGATCGTGGAAGTGCAGGTCGCCGCTCTCGTGGGCCTGCACCACGTCACGGGGCAGCATGTGACTGATGGCGTAATGCTTGGCGACAATGCCCGCCAGCAGGTCACGCTGGGTCGGGATCACCTTGGAGTCCTTGTTGGCGTTCTCGTTGAGCAGGGCCGCGTTGGTCTGCTCCACCAGGCCGCGGATCTCCTGGGCCAGGCGACCCCGGGCCTCGCGGGCCTGATCCCGGTCGTGACGGTATTCGATGTAGGCACGGGCGATGGCCTTGTCGTCGGAGGCCATCAGGTGGTTCTCGACCCGGTTCTGGATCTCGTGGATGTCTACCTCCCCTCGCCCCTCCAGCTCCTGGCTGACAGCGGCGGCAATGCGCTCTGCCAGCGCCGGACTGGCCTGATTGACCGCTGCCGCCGCCCGGCTGACCGCATCGCGAATCAGTTGGCCATTGAATGGTGCACGACATCCATCGCGTTTGATCACTACCGGTTTCATCGATTTTCCCCGTATTGAAAGACCTGGTGGCCACCCTCGGCTCACCCTCGTTGAGTCCCCTTCTCCACGCCCGTCCCCGGCGCAAACAAGGTCAGCCAAGGCTTGAAACACCTGGGCTGACACTGAGAGGGCGACCACTTATGCACAGCTTTATGACACTATATATGGGTGTTTTTTTTATGCTTACCCCTATATGTGGGGTCTATTAGGCACCAAAGCGGTACCCTGTTTCTTGATCCAGAACAGGTTTTGGAAGGAGTGGGGCAGTTCACAGCCAGCGCCAAAAGAGGCTATCTCTGTGCATCCCAGACGGGGGGCGGGCTGGCGCCCGATGGCAGGCCGCAGGGGAGGATGGCACCATCTGGCAACAATTGACCGAGGCAACCAGCAGCCGGAACGCACATAATGGGTGCAGTGTTCTGCCCATGGAAGATGAACGTGACCAAGGTGTTGCCCCTGTTGGCCCTTTTCCCGCTCCAGCTGCTGGCCGCCGAGATCCTGGTGATCAGCAGCTACCACCAGACCAATCTGTGGGATCAGAGCTACAGCGCCGGCCTGCAGCAATACCTCAAGGGGGAGCACCACATCAGCCACCTCTATCTGGATACCAAGCGTCAACCCCATCAGGATCCAGAGCGGCTCGTCAGCCAGGGAATGGCGGCCTATCAGGCGCGCAAGCCGGCGCTGGTAGTGCTCGGCGATGACAACGCCATCAACGCCCTCGCCCGTCCCATCGCCGCCCTGGGCACCCCTGTGGTGTTTCTCGGCATGAACGAGAACCCGCGCCCCAAGGGGCTGGTCGGCCACCCCCTGATAACCGGCGTGCTGGAGCGCCCCCTGCTCAAGCGCAACATCAGCGAGATGAGCCAGCTGATGGGCGGCATCAGCAAGTCGCTGGTGCTGTTTGACGAGAGCGAGGTGTCCCGCACCGCCGTCGAGGACGAGTTCAAGGCCCGCAGCGAGCTGCGGGTCGGCCAGACCCGGGTGAGCAGCCGGCAATTCACCGACTACCGGCGCTGGCAGGAGGCGGTGCTCACCAGCCAGCAGAACGGCTATCAGGCTCTCTTCCTCGGCCTCTATCACACCCTCATCGACGAGCAGGGCAGGCATGTGGACGAGCAGCAGGTGCTGGCGTGGACCAGCTCCCACAACACGGTGCCCCTGTTCGGCTTCTGGGAGTTTGCGGTGGGGCCGGGCCGCACCATAGGCGGCCTGGTGCTCGATGGTCGCACCCAGGGAGAGAAGGCGGCCGAGCTGGCCAATGCCATACTGGCGGGCACGGCGCCGGGGGCCCTCTCCCCCCGCGCCGCCTTGCGCGGGGAATACCTGTTCAGCAAGAGCGAACTGGCACGCTGGCACCTGACGGCTCCCGATGCCTGGCAGGACAAGGTGAGCTACATCGAGTGAGCCCACCAACGACAAACCCGGCCAGTGGGCCGGGTTTGTCTGCTCAAACGTGCATTCTCAGGGCTGAATGGCCGCCTGCAACTCGGCTTCGGTCCAGATGGTGATCCCCAGCTCCTGGGCCTTGGCGAGCTTGGAGCCTGCCGCCTCCCCCGCCACCAGCACGTCGGTCTTGGCCGACACCGAGCCCGCCACCTTGGCTCCCAGGGCCTGCAGCGCCGCCTTGGCGTCGTTGCGGGACAAGGCGGTGAGGGTGCCGGTCAGCACGAAAGTCTTGCCGGCAAAGGGCTGATCGCTTGCCTCTTTCTTCTCGATGACCGGCCAATGGATACCGGCGGCCAGCAGGGCGTCGAGCACTTCGATGTTGTGGGGCTGGCGCAGGAAGTAGTAGACGTGCTTGGCCACTATGTCTCCCACGTCGGCCACTTCCAGCAACTGCTCCACCGAGGCGGCGCGCAGGGCATCCAGGGTGAGGAAGTGGTTGGCGAGGTTCAAGGCGGTCGCCTCCCCTACTTCGCGGATCCCCAGGGCAAACAGGAAGCGGGGCAGGGTGGTGCTGCGGGCGGCATCGATGGCGGCCACCAGGTTGAGGGCCGATTTTTGCCCCATCCGATCGAGCCCGGCCAGCTGGATGGCGTTGAGGCTGAACAGGTCCGCCGGGGTCTTCACCAGCCCCTTGTCCACCAGCTGCTCCACTATCTTGTCGCCAAGGCCATCCACATCCATGGCGCGACGCGCCGCGAAGTGCTTGATGGCGGCCGCCCGCTGGGCCTCGCAGAAGAGACCGCCGGAACAGCGGGCCACGGCCTCCCCTTCCAGCCGCTCCACCGCCGAGCCGCACACCGGGCACTCGGTCGGGAAGAGGATCGCGCGGGCATCCGCCGGGCGCTGCGCCTCCACCACAGCCACGACCTGGGGGATCACGTCCCCGGCCCGGCGCACGATCACGGTGTCGCCGATCATGACGCCAAGGCGCGCGATCTCGTCCGCATTGTGCAGGGTAGCGTTGGAAACGGTGACGCCGCCGACAAACACCGGCTTAAGCTTGGCCACCGGGGTGATGGCACCGGTGCGGCCCACCTGGAACTCGACGTTCTCAAGCGCCGTCATCTCCTCTTCTGCCGGGAACTTGTGGGCAGTGGCCCAGCGCGGCGCGCGGGCAACGAAACCGAGCTCCCCTTGCAGGGCGATGTCATCCACCTTGTAGACCACGCCGTCGATCTCGTAGGGGAGATCCCCGCGGCGCACCAGGATATCATCGTGAAACGCCTGGCAGCCGGCGGCACCCTCTTTGAGCTTCACTTCCGGGCTGAGCGGCAGACCCCAGGCCTTGAGCTGATTGAGGCGACCGAAGTGAGACTCCCCCAGCTCGTCGCCACCGACTCCCACGCCGTAGGCATAGAAGCTGAGGGGGCGGCTGGCGGTGATGCGTGAATCGAGCTGGCGCAGGCTGCCGGCAGCGGCGTTGCGCGGGTTGACGAACACCTTCTCCCCCGCCGCCAGTGCATCGCGGTTCATCGCCTCGAACCCCGCCTTGGGCATGAAGACCTCCCCACGCACCTCCAGCCGCGCCGGCCACCCCTGGCCGCGCAGGGTCAGAGGAATGGCCTTGATGGTGCGCACGTTCTCGGTGATCTCCTCCCCCGTGGTGCCGTCCCCGCGAGTGGCGGCCTGTACCAGCTGGCCATCCACGTAGAGCAGGCTCACCGCCAGACCGTCGAGCTTGGGCTCGCAACAGAAGGTGAAAGTCACCTCCCGCTTGAGGCGATCACCCATGCGTTGCTCGAACGCCTGCAACTCCTCGCTGCTGAAGACGTTGTCCAGACTCAGCATGGGGATCTCGTGGCGTACCTGCTTGAAGGCGGTCAGCGGCTGGCCCCCCACCCTCACGCTCGGCGAGGCCGGGGTTTTGAGCTCTGGATGCTCGGCCTCCAGCGCGATCAGCTCGCGCATCAGGCGATCGTATTCGGCGTCCGGCACCGTGGGGTTGTCCAGCACATAGTACTGATGGCCGTACTCGGTCAGCAGCTCACACAGTTGACGGTGGCGGGAGAGGATATCGCTCATGAAAAAGTCTCGAAGTGTGATGGAACATTCAGTCTGGGGCAGAAACAAAAATGCGGCACCGGGGTACCGCACTTTTCATTATTCAAGCCCCATGGCGCATCAGTCGCGGCTGGCCTCGTAGGCCGCCAGCTCGTGACGGTAGCGGGCGATGTCGTCGTCGCTGAGGGGACTGCGCGAGGCGTCGGTCAGCATGGCATCGAGATCGCTCGCGAGCTGATCCGCGGCCTGCAACATGTGCTCGAAGGCGAAGGCGGCATTGCTGCGAAGGGGCAGTTGCATGAAGAGGGACACACCCGGGGTGCTGAACTGCTCCATGCGATAGGGGTTGAAGGTACCCGGCTTGACCATGTTGATCATGGAGAAGAGCACCTCCCCCTTGCCGCCCAGATCTTCGTGACGGTGGAAGATGTCCATCTCGCCAAACTTGAAGCCCAGCGCCAGAAGGGAAGAGAGCAGAGTCGCACCTTGCAGATCGTGGCCGGGACGGGCCATCAGGTTGATGACATAGACATCCTGCCAGATCTTCTCGACCGGGGCCGGAGCGGGTTCTGGCTCGGCTGCGTGAACCAGCTCTTCATAGGCTGGCTCGTCATCGTAAGCGGGTTCTTCATAAGCCGGCTGGGCGTAGCGGGGAGCCTGCTGGGCAACCGGTGCCGGCTCGCGTGCACCGAAGGTCGGCGCCTGGGCATAGGCCGGCTCCACCAGCGGCTCTTCGTCCAGCGGCTGCATCATGGGCTCGCGCTGCGGACGGGAACGGTGTACCGGCGTACGGCGGATCACCTGTGCAGGTTTGCGCACCGGCACGGCAGGGGCCTCTTCAACAGGGGCGGCAACCGGCTCGTCATAGTCCTCTTCTTCCTCATACACAGGCTGAGGGGGGACAGGGCGAGCGGCAGGCTTGCGCACCACGGGAGGCGGCAGATCGGCGTCGTCATCTTCATCATCGAAGGCGGGAACGGGGGCGACACGGCGGGGTTCGGGCTGACGGGCCTCGTCGCTGCGCAGTTTGGGCTCGGCACGACGGCCACCGCTCACCACACGCACCTGACCGATGCCATCGCTGTCGAAGGCGTCGTTGTCACGCTCACGGGACTTGGACTCCATCCGACCCAGAGGTTTCTCCTTGATCGGTGCCTGACGATTCTTTCTGTTGCTCCACAACCCGTGAATGAGCAATGCCGCGATGGCAATACCGCCCAGGGCAACCAAGATGTAACGCAATTCCTGCATTAGCTGCTTCTCTTTCTAGTTTTGCTCAGCCAAAGCGACGGCTTCACCGATATCGACCGACACTATGCGCGAAACCCCGGGCTCTTGCATCGTGACGCCAACCAGCTGCTCGGCCATCTCCATGGAGACCTTATTATGACTGATGTAAACGAACTGTACTGTGCTCGACATCTCTTTGACAAGAGAACAGAAGCGACCGACGTTCACTTCATCGAGCGGTGCATCCACCTCATCCAGCAGACAAAATGGTGCTGGATTGAGTCTGAAGATGGCGAAAACCAGCGCAAGGGCGGTTAACGCCTTCTCCCCCCCGGAAAGCAGGGCAATGGTAGCATTCTTCTTGCCCGGAGGTCTTGCCATGATGCTCACTCCGGCCTCCAAAAGATCATCCGAGGTCAGCTCAAGCCAGGCACTGCCCCCCCCGAACACTTTTGGGAACAGGGATTTTAAATCTTCATTGACCTTATCGAAAGTGTCGCGGAAGCGTATTTGTGTTTCTTTATCAATTCTTTTAATGGCTTGGCTCAAGGTGTCGAGGGCCTGCTCCAGATCCTGGCACTGATTTTCCAGGTAGCTTGAACGGGTTTTCGCCTCCTCATACTCCTCCAGTGCCGCCAGGTTGATGGCGCCAAGCGCCTCCACCTGCGCCTCCAGCGTCTGGATCTCCTGGCGCAGCTTGCCGCGATCAGCGGCAATCAGCACCGCCTGATCGAGGTCCACCAGGCGCACGCCCAGCTCTTCGAACTGCTCGTGCAGTCCCTGCCGGCGCGTCAGGTTGCGCTCGCGCTCGAGCCGCAGGGTCGCCAGCTTCTCCTGAATTTTCACCAGTTGCTTGTGATCGGTGCTTCTGGCCTGCTCCAGCTCGGTCAGCTGACGATCCAGCTCTGCGAGCCGTTGGTGACAGGCCAGTTGCTGCGCCTCAAGATTGCGCTGTTCGACCAGCAGGGGCGACAGATCCTGACTCGGAGCGGCCCCTGGCTCCTTGAGTTCCGCCAGCTCCAGGCCGAGACGGGCCAGCTCCTGCTCGCGCAGCGTGATGAGCTGGCGCTGGTTCTGCTGTTCCAGTTGCAACCGCTGGCAGGCCGCCTGCTGCTGCTCCCGGCGAAGGCGCACCTCTTCCAGCGCCCGCTCCGCCCCGCTCACCTGCTCCTGGGCGAGCAGCAGCGCCTCGGCGAGTACCTCCCCCTGCTCCTGCAGCTCGCCAAGGGCCGCTTCATCCTGCTCAAGCCGCTCCCCGGCCGACGCCAGCCGCTGCGCCTCCTCAGCCTGCTCCTTGTCGAGCCGGGCCAGCTCTTCCCCCAGCTGGCCCAGGCGCTGCAAGCGCTCCTGGCGCTGCCCCTCGCGCAGACTCCAGGCTTCGCGCAGTTGCTGCCACCGCAGCTCCTGCTCGCGCAGGGTGTGCTGAGCCAGCTCATAGGCACTGTGCAGCTGGGCCCGCGCTGCATCGGCGGCGGCAAGCTGCTCGTCGAGTCTGTGCAGCGCCTCCCGACCCGCGGCCAGCTCGGTGTGCAGCCGCTCACGCTCACCGAGCAGCGCCAGCGTACCGAGGGCCATGCCCTCCCCCAGATCCGCCCAGTTGGGGCCGAACCAGTCGCCGGCGGGAGTGAGCAGCGACTCACCGGCAGAGAGGCTGTGCAGGCGGGACAGCGCCTCCTCCCTGCTCTCTGCCAGCCAGATGGCATTGAGGAAAGCCGGAATGTGCTCGCCCCCCAGTTGCGCCGCCAGGGTACCGGCCCTGGCTGGCTGGGCCGGGCCAATCCAGAGTCCGGGTTGCGCCAGGTTGCACTCGTCCGCCGGGATTGCGGTGAGCCAGCGGCCGAGCACCTTGTCCAGCCCCCGGGCCCACTCGGGGGGAACCTGCAACCGATCCGCCAGGGTCGCGCCCGCCATCTGCTCCCCCAGGATCTGATCCAGGGTGGCGAGGCGCGCCTCCAGCTCGCGCAGCAGGCCCTGCTGGCGACCCTGCTCTGCCTTGAGTGCTTCATGGCGCGACACACCGGCCTGCCACGCTGCATCGGCTTCCTCATGGCGGGCGCGGGAGAGCGAGAGTTCCGCCGCCAGGGCATCGAGCGCCGGTTGCAGGTTCTCCCCCTCCCCGCCAAGGGGCCCGGCCTGTTCGTCTTCCAGCTTGAGGCGGGCAAGCCGGGTCTTGGCCTGCAGCTCCTGCAGGCCATTCACCTCGGCGCGGGTCTGGTTGAGCCGCCCCTGCAACTGGCCCAGCTGCTGCTGCCACTGCTGCTGACGCTGGCGCGCCTGCTCGAGCCGATCGCCCGCTACCGCACGCACGCTCTGCTGGTCGGTGAGCAACTGCTCACACTGCTCGAGGCGCGCCGACGCCACCTCCCCCTGCAACGCGCTGTCGCCCAGTTGCTCCAGCTGGCCGGCCAACTGGGCCTTGAGACCGTCGATACGCTCGCCGAGGGACTGCCGCCTCGCCTGCCAGTCACGACCGAGTTCGTTCTGGTGCAATTGCTGCTGCTCGAGGCGGGCGATGGCTTGCCCGCCGAGAAAAATCTGTTGCTGGCGGCTGGCCTGCTCGGCCTGCGCCTCCTGGCGGGCCACCGACAGAGCGACGTGGCGTCCTTCGTCTGCGGTGCGCTTGGCATCGAGGGCCGCCAGCGCCTGTTCAGTCTGGGCCAGTTCGGTCTTGGCTTCGCCAAGACGCGTCTCCAGCGCCCACAGTTCCGAGCCGATCAGTTCGCTGCGGGCCGCGCGACTGCGACTCTTGAGCTGCTTGTAGCGCTCGGCGGTCTCGGCCTGGGCCTTGAGGTGCTCGAGGCGTGAGCCCAGTTCGCCGCGGATGTCGCCAAGGCGTTCCAGGTTCTCCTGGGTATGGCGGATGCGCTGCTCGGTCTCCCGGCGCCGCTCCTTGTAGCGGGAGACTCCGGCGGCCTCTTCCATGAACAGCTTGAGATCGGCGGGGCGGGACTCCACCAGCCGGCTGACGGTGCCCTGTTCGATGATGGCGTAACTGCGGGGCCCAAGGCCGGTGCCGAGGAAGAGGTCGGTCACATCCTTGCGGCGGCACTTCTGGCCGTTGATCTGGTAGTGATTGGAGCCGTCGCGCAGCACTTCGCGGCGCACCGAGATCTCGGTAAAGCGGCCGAACTCGCCGGGTACCCGGTTGTGGGGATTGTCGAACACCAGCTCCACCGAGGCGCGGCCATGGGCGCTGCGGTTGATGGAGCCGTTGAAGATGACGTCGGTCATGTTCTCGCCGCGCAGATGGCGGGCGGAGCTCTCCCCCAGCACCCAGCGCACGGCGTCGATGACGTTGGATTTGCCGCAGCCGTTGGGGCCCACCACGGCGGTCATGTCGGCGTTGAGTTCGATGCGGGTCGGCTCGACAAACGACTTGAAACCGGCGAGTTTGATCAATTTCAGACGCATGGCGGCCTATGTGGGTAACGAAATAAAGAGGAGGCGGGCAGGCGACTTTACCAAATCAAAGGCTTGTTTGTAATATGCTGGCACTTTCCCCATTCACTGATGGAGCTCACATGAGCCAATCACCCCACATGGTCAAAGATTCGGTCAGCGGTGCAGACTACTTCCTGCGCGGCTTCTCACTCATTCGCCAGCCCGGCATCCGCACCTTCGTGCTGATCCCCCTGCTGGTCAACTTCGTGCTCTTTGCCGGTGCCTTCTACGCCCTGTTGCTACAACTGGACGGCCTATTCGCCTGGCTGCACCAGCAGATCCCGAGCTGGCTCTCCTGGCTTGATTACCTGCTCTGGCCCATCGCCCTCATCACCATACTGGTGGTCTTCTCCTTCATCTTCAGTTCGGTGGCCAACTGGATAGCAGCCCCTTTCAACGGCCTGCTGGCAGAGAAGGTGGAACAGATCCTCACCGGTGAAGCCATGAATGACACCGGCATGCTGGATGTGGTGAAAGACGTGCCCCGTACCTTCGGCCGCGAATGGACCAAGCTGAAATACTATCTGCCCAAGGCCATCGGCTGCCTGATCCTCTTCCTGATCCCGGTAGTGGGCCAGACCCTGGCACCCGTGCTCTGGTTCCTGCTCAGCGCCTGGATGATGGCGATCCAGTATGTCGATTATCCGTTCGACAACCACAAGATCGGCTTCATCACCATGCGCGACGCCCTCAAGCAGCGTCGTGGAAAGTGCCTGAGCTTCGGCGCCCTGGTGACCCTCTTCTCCGCCATCCCGGTGGTGAATCTCTTCGTGATGCCGGTGGCCATCTGTGGCGCCACCGCCATGTGGGTGGACCAATACCGCAGCGAGCAACTTGGACGCTGAACCGCGTCATCATGATCAAAAGAGGGGGCGAAAGCCCCCTTTTCATTACTTAATCTAATGCATAACCAAGATAGCTTGTCGCCCCAGCGCAGGATTGTTAGGATGCGGGGCTTTCTCGCACCCTGGGATATCTCATGTTACATGCACTCTTCTTGCTCGGCCTGGTGGCCGAAGGGATGACTGGCGCGCTGGCAGCGGGTCGGCGACGGATGGATCTGTTTGGCGTCGTGATCATCGCCTCGGCGACGGCCATCGGTGGCGGTACCATTCGGAATGTGCTGCTGGGCCACTATCCCCTGCTCTGGGTCGAGCACCCCGAATACGTGCTGCTGGTGGCGGGCGCCGCCATGGCCGGGGTCATCTCGGCCCCGCTGATGCGCTACCTTGGCAAGCTGTTCCTGGCGCTCGATGCCCTGGGGCTCGTGGTCTTCTCCATCTTCGGGGCTGCCCGGGCGCTCGAGATGGGCCACGGGGCCGGCATCGCCTGCATCATGGCCGTGGTGACCGGCGTGTTCGGGGGGGTACTGCGGGACTTGCTGTGCCAGCGTATCCCGCTGGTGTTCAAGCGCGAGCTCTATGCTGCCGTCTCGCTGATCACCGCCGCGCTCTACTGCTTTGCGCTGCACCATGGGCTGCCCAACGACTGGGCCGCTTTCGGTGCCATCGGCATCGGCTTCGTGCTGCGGCTCCTGGCGGTACGCTTCAAGTGGGGACTGCCCACCTTCAACTATCAGTATGCCACCCATTGAACACGCCAGTTCCTGGCCATATCGCACGGATAACGAGCAACAAAAAAGCGCCATACGGCGCTTTTTTGTTGGGCATCGGCAAGAGAGTAAAGGGTCAGTTGATCCCTTCCGAGCTGAAGAAGGTCGCCTTGTCGGCGATGAAACGCACCTTGATGTTCTTGCCTTCCCCTCCCCAGACACAGCTCGTGGTGCCGAGAGCATCGTCGCAACGCTCGGCCTTGCCGAGGATGGCACTCGCTTCGGCATAGCTCATCCCGACTTTCAGCTTGTCGTAGCTCTCGCGGTTGAGCTTGCCGCAACCAGTCAACAACAGGGCGATGAGCCCCCCGATCACAATCTGCTTCATCTTTCTCTCCTCTGGCTGGAGTCCAGAGCCTAGCAGCTTGGTCCCCCTCAATGCCAGCGGCAAAAAGACACAATCGGCACTCAACCCTTGAGGAAATCCCGACTCACCAGCTGCGAATGGGGCCCGTATCCAGGTGCACGAAGTTGTCGGAAGGGTAATAACCCACACCGCCCACCTTGAGGTTCAGGGCGGCCTTGCGCAGGTGTGCCAATTGCACGCCGGGGATGCGCACGTCAACCGCCTGCCCCAGGGTGTGGTAGCTGTGCTTGGCGACGCCGCGACTCTTGCGCCGCTTCTGCTGATTGGTGGTCGGGGAGCGATAACCCGAGATGAGCTGGATTTCGCCGTGGCGTCCCAACTTGTGTTGCAGCAGAAAGAGCTGATCGAACAGCTTTCTGTCGATGTTGAACACTTCGTTGCGACGGTAGTCACGGAAAATATGGTTGAGCTCCGCCAGCCCGTCGCTCAAATAGTGGCCATCTTCCCAATAACTGGCGCGTACCCGCTCGCCGGTATTGAGGTTGAAGAAACTCAGTTCCCGTCCCAAAGTGCTGCGGCTCGCCAGCGCAGGGAACGACAGCAAGCTGGTCCCCATCAGGCAACCCGCCCCCAGCAGCAGACGGCGTCGGCTTATCTCTTGTCCCAGCATCCGTTGTCCGTCCATCTCATGGTGAAGTCACACAGGTGAATGAATTTGATACAAGGGCCGAAACTACCTGCCAGAAAAAGCGCTGTCAAACCCCATTCACCCATGAAAAAGCCCGGCACGGGCCGCAATGCTGTTCACTTAAGAGAATTTGAGTTCCAGTCCACGTAGTATCAGGACAAAAAAGCGAGGGAGGCATGATGCCTCCCTCTTTCTATTGCAAGCCCCGCTGGATAAAGGCTGGAGGAAGATCGACTGGACACAGCCTTGCCCCCTCAACTCAAATCCAATTTATGAATAATCAGTCAAAAAAGTGCTTATCTGAACAGCATTGCGGCACGGGCCGGGCTTTTCACTCTGTGGCGAGGATCACAGCAAGCGGCTTTGATAGCTGACTCTGTCGAATCCGTAGATATCGTTGCGCAGTTGCTGACGTCCCTCTTCATCAATCCAGCTGCTCCAGTAGACGGTAAACACCGGGATAGGGTTGCTCAGGGGCAGCCACTTGGTCTGGGTCTCTTTCAGGATGCTGGCCACCTTGTCCGGCTGATAGCGGGAGTCCGCCAGCAGCAACTCTGCCAGATCGTCGGCGTGTTCCACCCGGATGCAACCCGAGCTGAAGGCACGGGCCCCCTGCTCGAACAGCGCCTTGCGCGGGGTGGAGTGGAGATAGATGGCATCGTTGTTGGGCAGATAGAACTTGTAGCGACCCAGGGCATTGTGATCCCCCGGCTTTTGCCGCAACCGGTAAGGGAAACCCGAGGCCAGCGCATGGTGCCAGCCATCTTCGCTGAACTGCACCGGATTGCCCTCGCCGTCGATCACCTCGAACTGTTCGCGATCCAGGTAGGCAGGATCGCGCCCGAGCTTGGGCAGAATGTCCTTGCTCAGGATGGAGCGCGGCACGTGCCAGGCCGGGTTCAGCACGATGGAGCGGATCTCGCTGGCGAGGATGGGGGTTGCCCGCTGCTCCTTGCCGACGATGACCCGACTGGTGAAGACCTCGCTGCCAGACTCCACCACGCTCAGGCGGTAGTCCGGGATGTTGACCAGCACATAGCGACCGGCAAGGTGATCCACCAGATCACGGCGCCACAGGTTGCGAACCAGCAGGCTGGCGCGCACCTCGGGGCCGGTATTGAGCCAGCTGCGGGTCTGACGGCCGATGATGCCGTCGGCGGTCAGGCCGTGGCGGCGCTGGAACTGCTTGATGGCCTGTTCGGTCTCGGGATCGTAGAGGCTGTCCTGGTGAGTCGGGGCACTGTCCCCCAGTTCGTTCAGGATGGAGCGGATCTGGCCGAGCTCGGTCGAGCTCTCCCCCGCCCTCAGGGTCGGCATGGAGAGGGTGGGCCAGTGCTTGGCCATGGGCATCGCCAGCAGCTTGCGCACTTCTTCGCGCACGGCGTCGTATTCCGCCACCTGTGGCCTGAGTTGCCTGACCTGCTCCAGCAGATTGTCTCCCTGGGGAGCATGGACCAGGGGGCGGTTCAGATCCAGCTTGAGGGTCTGCATCTGTTCGCGCGCGACCAGATCCATCCCTCGCCAGGCCTGCTGGAACCGGGCCAGCTTGCCAAAGGCCTCATCGTAGAGGGCACCGCGCCGATCCGCCGGGGTCTTTTGCAACTGCTGCCAGAGGCGGTAGAAATCCGGATGCAGCTGGGCCAACACCGCTTCCTGCAACTGCTGTTCAAGCTCATGACGAGCCTGCTCGGCCACCTCGTTCTGATACCAGTCATGCTGGATGCTGGGACTGGCCACTACCGCCTGTTCCGTGCTGGCATGAACCATGCTGGCCGGCCAGCAGCCCAGCCAGATGAGATTCGCCAATGCCAACCAATACTTCTTACCCATGCTTCTTACCACGCTTGCCTCAAATCGGTTCATTTCGGCCTGTCAGGCGCGACGGTCAGGTCCCCATGATGCGTGAATGCTGGCGACTTTGCTAGCGGACGGAGGTGTAACGACGCCAGATGAGTTCCTGCTCCCCGCTGTCACCGACGGCCACTATCGCCTCGTTGAACCGCGCTACGAATTCCCCGGACAGGGTCTTCTTGCTCAACATGAAAAAGGTGGGCGTCTCATGGATCGCCATGGTGTGGGGGACGACCGCGTCCGACAGCCCCTCTCTCTTCAGACCCCAGGGCGTGGCCAGACTATCCCCGAGAAAACCGTCTATCCGCCCAAGCAGCAGCTTGCGATAGTTTTGCACATCGTTGACCTCGCTCACCTGGTTGCGGTATCGCTGCAGAACCTTGGTGATTTCCGGGCCGTAATAGTAGTCCCTAGTCACACCGAGGCGATGCCCGTGGGCCAGCCAGCTCGCCAGATCCGACTCCTCACCGGTACCGGATTTGCGTACCCAGAGCGATGTCCGGCCCGGGTTGTAGGGGATGGAGAACCAGGCATAACGCGCCCTCTCATCAGCAAAATACGCCTCCATCACGATGTCCAGCCGACCCCGCTCAAGATCGTGCAACCCCCGCTTCCAGGGACGCTCCACATAGACCAGACGACAACCCAGCCGATTCGACACGGCATTGAGGTAGTCGACCGCAAATCCACGCAGTTCCCGACGAGCTCCCTCTTGCTGGTAATAGTGGTATGGGGGCCAGTCATCGAAACCGACGCGAAGAGGGGAGGAGCAGAACGATTGCGCCCACAACGGTTGGAGGGGCAGACAGCAGAGCACACACAGAGAGAAGAGTCTCATGGGTCATCCTTGACGACGGGACAGGCCATCTTAATTCTGCCCGGGTGAAATGGCGACAGATCCTGCCACAACAAAGCACAATATCAGCCGTTTGCCTGATGCGCCCCAGGTGGCGGCAGACAGGTTGGCGCCGAAAAAGCCACAATCAAGAAGAGGAAGCAAACGACCCCAAAGCCCCTTGGTAAGCAGGGTGATTGAGGGTTAATATGTGAGCAAATATATTTTTGTGATCCACTATGCTTTTTTTGCAATTGGATTAGCATATGCGCGAAATCTGCCTATCAATCTGTCGGGCGTCGAGTGAGTAATATGACCTACAAAAAGTTCGGTTTTCTGGCTGCCATCCTGGCACTGAGCGGTTTCTACCTTTATACCCTCTATCTGGCCGCTCACCCCAACGTGAGCCTGGCTTACAAGCTCTATTACCTGGAAGGCAAGACCCGTTTCTGGGAGCACAACTCCAGCATGACCTACCAGCCCGGCAACGAACTCAACCTGACCAAGCCGAGCCGCTTCCTCTCAAGCGAAGGCTGGGCCAAGAAGCCCAGCGAGCAAGGTACCGAGCTGAGCGGTCAGGGCGGTCTCTATTTCGTGCTGCCCAAGCAGCAGGCCCAGCCTGAGCAGCTCACCATCCAGGCCAGGATCAACAGCCCCCAGGCTGGCGCCCTGCTCAAGGTGGCGCTGGGTCATGATTTCACCACCACGGTCAAGCTGGCCAAGGCGGGCATCAACGAGATCCGCCTCAGCCTGCCGGGCGACTCCCTGACCGCCGATCCCAAGCGTCCCAACTTCCTGGCGCTCTCCGCCCCGACACCGCTCAACGTCCAGTCCGTGCGACTGACCGTGGCTCAGTGAAGCGGAATGCCCCAAGTATCTGTTCCGTAAAATAATTCTTTCAATAAGGAAGTTCCCATGTCCCGTGCCGATTTTCGACTCTCTCTGGTCGTTCCCGTTTACAACGAGGAAGAGAGCATAGACGCCTTCATCAGCGCGATAGATACCGAACTGGCCCCGCTCAAAGACCAGCTTGAAATCGTGTTCGTCAACGATGGCAGCCGTGACCGCACCCGTGAGGTGGTCGAGCAGGCCATCGCCCGGGATCCCCGTGTGACCCTGGTCAACCTGGCCCGCAACTTCGGCAAGGAAGCGGCCATGACCGCCGGCCTGCACCAGGCCAAGGGCGACGCCATCGTCCCCATGGACGTGGACCTGCAGGATCCCCCCTCTCTCATTCTGGAGTTCGTCAAGCTGTGGCAGACCGGCGACTATGACACCGTCTACGGCATCCGGGTGGATCGCAGCGCCGACACCCCGATGAAACGCCTCACCGCCGGTGGCTTCTACCGCTTCTTCAACGCCCTCTCCACCAGCACCAAGCTGCCGGAGAACGCCGGTGACTTCCGCCTCATCGATCGCAAGGTGGTCGAGGCCATCAAGCAGTTGCCGGAGCGCAACCGCTTCATGAAGGGGCTGTTCGCCTGGGCCGGTTTTCGCGCCGTCGGCGTTCCCTACGAGCGCCCGGCCCGCCATGCCGGCGAAACCAAGTTCAACTACTGGAAGCTGTGGAACTTCGCCCTTGACGGCCTGATGAGCTTCTCCAGCTGGCCGCTGCGGGTGTGGAGCTACATCGGGGTCGGTGTCTCCTTCATCGCCTTCCTCTATATCCTCAAGATCATCACCCAGGTGCTCTTCTTCGGCATCGACGTGCCCGGTTACGCCTCCCTGATGTCGGTTATGCTGTTCCTCGGCGGCATCCAGCTGCTGTCGCTGGGCATCATCGGCGAGTACATCGGCCGCATGTTCGTCGAGGTGAAACAGCGCCCCGTCTACCTCATCGAAGGGGTCTACGGCCAGTACGCCAAACAGGATGAAGAGCAGAAGCAGGAAGTGCCCACCACCAGCAAGAAGATCGCTGGCAAGAAGGCCGCCGCGAAAGCCGCTGATGATCAGCAGGAGCAGGCGTCTCAATGATCTCCCGCGAGGAATTCTGGCGGCTGGTTCGCTTCGGTTTTGTCGGCGGGGGGGCCACCCTCGTCGATCTGGGTACCTCCATCGCCCTGTTTCATACCTGGCCGGCCATCTCCGAGCACCTGGTCACGACCCTGGCCTTTGCCGTGGCGTTCTGGTTCTCGTTCTTCGGCCATCGCTACATCACCTTCCAGAAACAAGGTGCCGCCAGCAAGTTCCTGCTGGTTGCCCTCTTCTCTCTGGCGGTGCGTAACCTCATCCTGAGCGGTTTGCTGTTTGCGGGTCTTTCCGGTCTGTTGCCGGTGGTGATCGCCACCCTGACCGTCACCATGCTCACCTACGTTCTCTCCCGTATCTGGGTTTTTGCCTGATGAATGATATGACCAATACCGCCCCGTCAACCGGGGCTGCACTCCCCTATCGCCCGTCACTGCGCATCAGCGGCCGCGACTGGCTGATGATTGTCGCCGCCTTTGTGCTGAGCCGGGTGGCGCTCTATGGCATGGGCTATTTCGGCGTCCAGCTCTATGGCGCCACCGACATCGGGCCGCTGCAGGCCTACTGCCAGTTCGACTGCGTCTGGTTCCAGCGCATCATCGAGAATGGTTACGACCTCTATCCACGCTGGTTGAGCAAGGGCAATGCGGCGAACTGGGCCTTCATGCCCCTCTATCCCATGCTGGCCGGCGGTCTCTCCAGCCTGTTTGACATGGAGAGCCTCATCGGCCTGATGCTGGTGGCCAACATCGCCTTCTTCATCAGCTTGCCCCTGATGCTGCTGGTGCTGCGCCAGCTCAAGCTGGGGGACGACACCGCCCGCTTCGGGGTCTGGCTGCTGGCCTTCTCCCCCTTCTCTGCCTATTTCGTCTCCGGTTATACCGAGCCCATGTTCATGGCCTTGATGCTGGGAATGTTCCTGTTCGCCTACCGCGAACAGTGGCTCATGGTCGCCTTCCTCGGCATTTTCATCTCCGCCACCCGCAACCTGGGGGTGATGATGGTGTTCCCGGTGCTGATCCTGGCCCTGCAGGCCTACGGCTGGCGCGAGTTCTTCCGCTTCACAGAGCGGGCCTTCAAGGTGGTGTTCACCCTCTGGCTCATTCCCCTCGGCCTCTTCTCCTACATGGTCTATCTCTATCACCTCACCGGGGATGCCCTGGCCTTCAAGCACATCCAGGTGGCCTGGGGCCGCTATATGGACAGCCCACTGGACTGGTGGCTGAGCGGCTTCGAGCTGGGGGGGCGCAAGGCCTATCTCTCCATCATGGTGATCTTCGGCTGGTGCCTGAATGGCTACCTGTTCAGCCAGAAACGCTGGGCCGAAGCGACCCTGATGTTCATCTGCTGCACCATCCCCCTGATGACCGGACTCAACGCCATGCCCCGCTACATGTTCGGCCTCTATCCGACCCTGCTGGCCATCGTGCTGCTGGCCCATCGCTGGCCCGCCATCCGCCCTGCGGTGCTCTGCATCAGCGGCATGGTTGCCTCCTTCATCGCGGTGGCCTTCGTCAACTTCAAGTTCTTCACCGTGTGACGCCACCCCGAATGCCTACAAGCCGGTCAACTGACCGGCTTTTTTCAGGTTCTTCGCGGGATCTTGGGGAAGTGGAAGTTGACAGACAGGGTGCTGGTAAACTGGCTGTCTCCAAACACACCA
>NZ_JAPDBQ010000071.1:0-20169 GCF_027705325.1 Aeromonas sp. QDB18 | reverse complement strand
GCGTATGTGGCCTCGCAGAACACACCAGATTAGCTCCCCTTATATCCCCGCCCGATTGGGCGAGGGTTTACGGGGCAGTTGCTAACGAGATGCTGCGAACATTGATTGCACGGCGCTACCGTGCGGGCGGCATCATCTGCCCAGGCGCAGGTCGAGTCAAGGCAAACAGGCCCCTGGCAACGGGTTGTTACAAATTGGCCGGACGGCGGGCCCTTCATGAAACGAGGCTCCCCCGTGCGTGGCACGGGGGAGCCTGCGGTCAACGGACGAACGTCAGCGGATATAGTCGAATAGGGTCAGCTTGCTTATCTTGCTGAAGGCTAGCTGGGAGGCGCTCATGGCTGCATCCTCCTTGGAGAGGGCCGCGATCACCTCGTACATGTCCGCCTCGGACACCTTGGCCAGCGCCTGCTGGTTCAGGGTGCTGAGTCCATCGTTGGAACTCATCACCTGCTCCAGGCTGTTCATCCTTCCCCCCAGCTCCCCCAGTCCCCGGTCTATCTTGGTTCTGGCGTTGCTCATGTGGGTGGTGGCATCGGAGACCGCCAGCTGGAAATCGCTCTCGGACAGGGTCGGATCACGCATGGCGGAGATGAAATCGGACATGCCATTGAGGATGTTGTCGTTTTTCGGGGTATCCAGCACGAAGTTATGGGTCGCCGACCCCGCAGGGAGGTCGAGGGTGAGCGCCAGGCCGTTGAAGGGGATCTTGTTGCCCGCCACATAGTCGCCGCTTTGCAGCAGGGTGCCACCGCTGTCACGGATCTCGTAGGTGTCCGGCGGCCCGGCCAGGGTGCTGACCGCATATTGGTTGCTCGGCAGGGAAGAGTCATAGTTGTTGCGATAGAAGCTCTCGAAGTTCCCCTGATCCGCCACCGACACCTGGATGTTGCCACTGGCGGCGCTGGCAGTGCGCCGGGTCGCCACTATCTCGAACAGATCGAAACCGGAGTCGTTGGCCGGGATCTGCACCGTGGGTGAGACCTGGATGTTGCGCTGCCCCGTGTCCCCCTGGAACACATAGTTGCCACTGGCATCCTTGACGAAGGGCTGGGTCTTGCTCTGATTGCCGCCGAAGATGTACTCCCCCTGGGAGTTCTTGCTGTTCATCAGGTCGAACATCTGCTTTTGCAGCCCCTCCAGCTCGCTCGCGATGGCGCTGCGCTCCTCGGAGCCCATGGAGGAGTTGTTCGCCTTCTGGATCAGGGTCTGGGCACTGAGCATGGCGCTGTTGAGGGAGGTCAGCACCGTCTCCTCGTGGCCCAGGCTGTTCTCCAGCAGGCTGCCGTTGACGCCGTACTGCTTGAAGAGATCGATCTCCTTGGTCAGCGCCATCTTCTGGCTCATGCCGGCCGGGTCCTCCCCGGAGCGGGAGAATTTATCCCCCGTCATCAACTGGTTGTAGGCGGTGTTCTGGCGCTCGCTCACCTTGCTCATGGAGGCAAGGTTGCGGTCATAGATCATGTTGGTGGTGATGCGCATGACTTACCTCACGGAGGAGAGCAGGGTGTCGAAGATGGTCTTGGCGGTGTTCACTATCTGGGCCGAGGCCGCATAGGACTGCTGGAAGCGGATGAGGTTGGCCGCCTCCTCCTCCAGATTGACGCCGGAGACACTCTCGAAGATGGCGGTACTCTGGGTCAGCTTCGCCTCGTTGGCCTGCAGCAGGGTCTTGGCCTGGCTGGTCTTGTTGCCAATGCCGCTCACCAGACCCGAGTAGGCATCGTTGAAGGTCATCTTGTCGTTGCTGGTGGCGGCGTTGTTGTTCTTGCGCACCAGCTCCTTGTTCTGCAGCTCCGCCAGCGCCAGGCCGTTGGCGTTGTCCGCAAAGCCGTCCTTGTTGTAGCTGAGCGTGAAGCTGTCGCTGGCCTCCACCTTGCCGGTGATGCTGAACTCATAGCCCGGGCTCTGGGTCGGATCGGCGTAGACCTTGGGCCCCCCCAGGGGGCTCTCGAGGGCGGCCATCAGGTTCTGTCCCTTGCTGGAGGCGGGGGCGACACCCAGCAGGTTGTTGTTCTTGTCATAGACCTCGTAGTTGCCGCTGCCGTCGATCTTGATGACCTGGGGGGCACTCGGGTCCAAAGTGTTGGTGCCAAAACCCGAGCCCGTGCCGGTGTTGTAGACACCGCCCAGCGCTATCTCGCCCGAGCCCAGGTTCTGGGATCCCTTGTCCGCCTTCAGGGGGGAAGCCAGCGCGATATCTTCAGGGCGGGTGATCGCCTGCTCCAGGTTGGCAGCCGCATTCCGGGTGGGTTGCAACAAGATCTTGTCACCTGCAGCCGGTGTGCCGGAGAGATCGATTTCGATGCCGTGGCCCGTCACTTCGAAGGTGGCTGGCGGCGTGGTCCCCGTGGCGAGCGAGGTACGCTGCCCGCTGCCGTCGATGGCGAACACCTCGTAACCGGTGGCGCTGTTGAACCGCACCTCGTAGTCGAAGGTGGTGACCTCGCTCCCCTTGCCGGGAACGAAGTTGACGCTGGCCGCCCCGTTGCCCTGGTTGCTGGCGTAGGGCAACCCCTGGCTTCCTTTGAGGGTGAAGAGATCCCCCCCAAGCTCGTTGTCGAGATCCATCCCCAACCGGTTCTGCTGGTTCATGGCATCCCCCAGGGCGACGGCCATCTGCCCCAGCTCCCGCTTGGCGGGCTCCAGATCCCGACGCGCGGTGAAGAGGCCACCGATGGCGCCGCCAATATCCTTGTCGTTGATGCTGGCCTGGTTCTTGCCCAGGGTCAGCTGCAGGGAAGGCTCACGGGAATCCGGGTCCCCCGGCACCACCTTGAACTGGGCCACGCCGCCATCGAGCACCAGGGAGTGCCCTGTGCTCATGTTGACCAGCATGCTGCCGTTGGGCTGGGTCACGGTGCGGATCTCCATCTTCTCGGAGAGCTGGCGAATGGCCTCATCACGCTGATCGAACAGCATCAGGTTCTCTTCAGGGGAGCCCTGGGTGCGGACGATGGACTGGTTCAGATCGTTGATGCTGTTCAGCAGGCTGTTCACCCTGTCCGTCTCGTCCCCTATGGTGGCGTTGATGGTATCGGACTGCTTGTCGAGCTGGGCGGAGAGGGTGTGGAATCTGTCCACCATACCGCTCAGTTCACTCAGGGTCGTCTGGCGCCCTCCGATCTCGGACGGTGACTCGTTGGCGGTGTGGAAAGCCTTGAAGTAGGAGGTGATGGTGGACCCCACACTGTTGCTGGCATCACCGAGCAGGCTGTCGAGCTGGAACAGTTGATCGTAGCGGGTGTTGGCGGCGTTATAAGCGGACGTATCACGGCGAACCTCGGCCTGGGCATAGGCGTTGATGATGCGATCACTCACCATGTCGCCCGTCCCCAATCCGACGGAATTGGTGTAGATCAGGGTGCGTTCACGTACATAGCCCTGGCTATTGACGTTCACTATGTTGTTGCTGGTGGTCTGCAGCAGCCGCTGCTGGGCCAACACACCCGAGGTCCCAATTCCAAGCAGATCGCTTGCCATAGCTTACAGCTCCATCTCTGTGTTCCTGTCTGCAATGTTGCCGGGCGTCGAATAGCCGGCGATGGCATCACTGCGCAACACTTGTTTAAGTTTCCTGGCGTACTGGGGATCGGTGGCATAACCGGCCTGCTGCAACGCCTCGAAGTAACGGTCCGGGCTGTCCACCTTGGCCAGCGCCCCCTTGTAGCGACTCCCAGAGGTCAGGAAATCCACGTAGTCGTTGAAGCTCTCTTCGAACGACTCGTAGGAGCGAAACGCCGCCTTCTGGCGCGAGGCCACCCCTTGCTCGTATTCCAGGGTGCTCACCACCGCCTTGGGGCCTTCCCAACGCGGATCCGCCTTGATGCCGAACAGGTTGTGCGTCACGTTTCCGTCTGCATCCTTGATCACCCGCTTTCCCCAGCCACTCTCAAGGGCGGCCTGGGCCACCAACACCGCCGGGCTCAACCCCAGCTTGTCCGCCGCCTTCTTGGCCAGCGGCATCAGCCTGTCGACGAACTCTTCCGGGCTGTCAAACACCTTGGCGCTGCCATCCAGGGCCGAAGGCCTCTGGCTGCTGCCCATGGGCGGCACGGTGCGGTGGGGGCGTCTTGGCATGGTCAGCGTACGCTCGGCCCCATTCAGCTCACCCTTCATTTCGTTATCAGCAAAATCTTTGCCAACTTTGGAGGCAGCAATCAGATCGTTGGAGGCACTGGGGGGTTGATAGGGCTTGTAGACCCGCTCGGTACGCTGGGGCAGCTTGAGTACCCGGCCATCCTGATGGGTGAAGGTCTGCTCGGGAGAGAGCTGCCTGGCCACCATCTCGGCAATGCCCAGCCCCCCCTTGCTCGACATGTCGGCAACCCGCTGCTCGTCCAGCATCCCTTCATAGAACTGGGTGTAGCTGCTGTTCATCGGGTTGCCCTCGGTGAGCACCGAGTTGGCCTGGCGCATCCCCTTGAACAGGGTCTGGGTGAAGATGGATTCGAACTGGCGGGCGGCCGCCATCAGGGCCCCTTGCTTCCCCTCCTTGCTCAGGCTCATCTGGCGCAGTTTGTCCAGGTTCTGGACGTCCTGCACCATGCCAATATTGATACCGCTCTGGGTGTCGAACTCTGCCATAACCTACCTCTTTGACGCCCGTGGCAACCGCTTGCCGCTCACGAAATTACAGAATGACCAGTTGGCCCTGGATCGCGCCCGCCTGCTGCAGCGCCTCCAGGATCGCCATCAGATCCCCGGGGGCGACCCCCACCTGGTTCACCGCCCGCACCAGGTCGTCCAGGGTCGCGCCGGTATCGAGCTTGAACATCCGACCGGGATCCTGCTGCACGTTGATGGTGGAGTTGTTGGTGACCGCCGTCTGCCCGCCAGCGAGCGGATTGGGTTGGGAGACCTGCTGGTTCTCGGCGATGGTGACCGTCAGCCCACCGTGGCTAATGGCCGCCGGGCGCAGCTTGACCTCGCTGCCGATGACGATGGTCCCGGTGCGCGAATTCACGATGATCTTGGCGGACTCGCTCGCCGGGTCCACTTCCAGGTTCTCGATGGTGGAGAGGTAGGAGACCCGCTGGGCCGGATCCCGCGGCGCGAATACCTTGATGGAGGTAGCGTCCATCGCCTGGGCGGTGTTCGGACCCACCAGATCGTTGACCACGTCCGCCAGACGGCGGGCGGTGGTGAAGTCCGGCCGGTTCAGGTTGAAGGTGATGGTGTCGCCCTGGCTGAAGGAGTTGGGAACCTCCCGCTCCACGGTCGCCCCGTTGGCGATACGCCCCACTGTGGGCGTGTTCACCACCACCTTGGAGCCGTCCGCCCCTTCGGCCCCGAGGCCACCGACCACCAGGCTGCCCTGGGCCACCGCATAGACGCGGCCATCCAGTCCTTTCAGGAAGGTCTGGAGCAGGGTGCCGCCACGCAGGCTCTTCGCCTCGCCGATGGCGGAGACGGTGACGTCTATGGTCTGACCCGGCTTGGAGAAGGGGGGCAGATCCGCGTGGATGGCCACCGGCGCCACGTCCTTGATCTTGGGCTTGATGTTGTCAGGCACCTTGATGCCGAAGTTGTTGAGCATGGTCCTGAAGGTCTGCTCGGTGAAGGCGTTGTTCTTCTCCCCCGTGCCGGGCAGGCCCACCACCAGACCGTAACCGATCAGCTGGTTGCTGCGCACTCCTTCCACCGAGGCGAGGTCCTTGATGCGGGATGCGTGCGCCAGCCCGAAGGGCAGCAGGCAGCACAGCAGGGCAAGCAGACGGAATCGGTTCATGACATCTCCTAACAAAACCTTCCTGTTCCAGGGCCCGTGAACACCCCGGACTCTTGAGTCTTAAATGGGCCACCAGGGGCCGTTGAAGAAGCTGGTAAGCCAGCCCTGTTCCTGGGTGTTCGCCAGATCCCCGGTACCGCCGTAATAGATACGCGCATTGGCCACCCGCTGGGAGGAGACGCTGTTTTCCGAGCTCACGTCCTCCGGGCGCACCAGACCGGTGATACGGATGTATTCGTTGCCATTGTTGAGCATGATCCACTTCTCGCCGCGCACCAGCAGGTTGCCGTTTGGCAGTACCTTGACCACGCTGACCGAAATGTTGCCCTGCAGGCTGTTGCTCTGATCCGCCTTGGCCTGCCCCTTGAAGGCACTGTTCTGGCCGATGGAGGCCGACAGATCGTAGGGCCCCGCCGTGACCGGCACGCCACCCAGGGTGACGGGGTCGAGCGCCAGCTTGTTGTCCTTGCCGCTCTGGGTGTTGGCCTTTTTCGACGCCGAGGTCGACTCCGCCAACTGGATGGTGATGATGTCACCCACCCGGTGCGCCTTGATGTCCGAGTAGATGCCGTTGACCTGCTCGGGCTGGAAGATGGCGCCGGTCGGGCGCACCGACACCGGCTCCGACTCCCCGTAGACGGGGGCGAAATCCGGGTCATCCGGTTTGGCGGTATTGGGGGTACTGGTGCAACCCGCCAGGGTCAGCAGTCCCAGCATCCATATGGCTTTCATCATGGCACTCCTTTCATCAGGTCCGCTGGGTCAGGAAGGACATCATGGAGTCGACGGCGGAGATGACCTTGGAGTTCATCTCGTAGACCCGCTGAGCTTGGATGAGATTCACCAGCTCCTCGGTCACGTTGACGTTGGAGGTCTCCAGCATCCCCTGCTTGATCACCCCCAGCCCGTCCGCGCCGGCAGTCCCCTGAATGGGGGCGCCGCTGGACTGGGTCTCGAGGAAGAGGTTCTCCCCCATGGGCTGCAGGCCGGTGGGGTTGACGAAGTCCGTGGTGTTGATCTGGCCCACCACCTGGGACTGGCCATCCCCCTTGAGCTGGACGGAGACCTGGCCATCCTCCCCCACGGTGACGCTCTGGGCGTTCTCGGGGATCTGGATCTCCGGTTGCAACGGGTAACCGTTGCCCGGGGTGACGATGGTCCCCTCGTCGTTCAGGGTGAACTGGCCGTTGCGGGTATAGGCGGCGCTGCCATCGGGCAGCTGGATTTCGAAGTAGCCGCGACCGCTGATCATCAGATCAAGGGAGTTGTCCGTGGTCTGGACGTTGCCCTGACTGTGGTTTTTCTGGGTGGCGACCACCTTGGCCCCCGCCCCCAGCATCAGGCCGGAAGGGAGCTCGGTGTCCGCCGAGGAGCGACCGCCAGGCTGGTTGATGTTCTGATAAAGCAGATCCTCGAAGATGGCCCGCGCCTTCTTGTAGCCCACTGTGCTGGCGTTCGCCAGGTTGTTCGAGGTGACCGAGATGTTGGTCTGCTGGGCATCGAGGCCGGTCTTGCTGATCCAGAGTGCAGGATTCATGGGGTGCTCCTTGATTAGCTGATACGCAGCAGCTGGGTTTGTGCCTCGTCGTTCTCCTCGGCGGTCTTCATGATCTTGACCTGAGTTTCAAACTGACGTTGCAAGCGAATAAGGTTGGTCATCTCGTCGACCACGTTGACGTTGCTCCCCTCAAGGGAGCCGGCGATCAGGCCCACATCCGCAGACGCGGCCTCATTCTGGCCATCCTTGCGGCGAAACAGGCCGTCCTGACCTTTCTCCACCGCATCTGCCGCCGGGTTGACCAGCTTGATACGCTGGAAATCTTCCGGCAGGTTGGCGGCTGCCCCCTCGGGACGGCCGCTGATGGTACCGTCACGATTGATCTCGATCTTCTCCATGGGCAGGGGCAGCACGATGGGCTGACCGGCATCATCCACCACATTCAGACCGGTGGAAGTCTGCAGATTGCCGGTGGCATTGAGCTGCAGGTTGCCCATGCGGGTATAGGCTTCCGCACCGTTGGGATCCTGCACTGCAATCCAGCCCGGCCCATCGACGGCAACGTCAAGATCCCGACCTGTGGTCATCAGCATGCCGTGCTGCAGGTTCTGACCCGGCCGCTCGGTCATGGCGAACACCCGCGTGGGCAGCCCTTCGCCAAACGCCTGCATGCTGCGCGCCTGCTCGAAGTCAGACTTGAAGCCAATGGTGTTGGCGTTGGCAAGGTTGTTGCCACGAACAGCCAGGCTGTTCATGTTCTCCTTGGCCCCGGACATGGCGATGTAAAGCAGGTGATCCATGGGATCCTCCGTCAAACAGATGACTCTCACAGCTCAACTGCAAGTTGAGTGCCAAGAGAGATGACGAAGACGGAATGAAAGGAGGAGATGAGGCGGGAAGGAAATGACAAGGGGCGCCGAAGCGCCCCTGCCAACTACCCGTCGTCTTAGCGGATCTGCAGTATGTTCTGCTGCAGGGAGCTGTTCACTTCCAGGGAACGGGAGTTCGCCTGGAAGTTGCGCTGGGCAGTAATGAGGTCGACCAGCTCGGTGGTGAGATCCACGTTGGACTGCTCCAGCGCCGACGACTTGATGGAGCCAAACGTGCCGGAGTTCGGGGTGCCGGGCAAGGCATCGCCAGAGAGCAAGGACTGGCGCCAGGAAGTGTCGCCGACCTGGGTGAGACCCTGGGCATTGGCAAACTTCGCCATGGCCACCATGGCCACCTTGACGGTGGTGGCGTTGCTGTAAGTGGCGGAGACAATGCCATCCGCCCCGATCTCCACCTTGGTCAGGCGACCGACGGTTGAGCCGTCCTGGGTCAGCTTGCTCACTTCAAAGGGGGAGGCGTACTGGGTCACGGTACCAAGCTTGAACTCAATCTCCTGGGTGCCATCGGCGCCATTGGTGATGATACCAGCCCCTGTCGTCCCCAAGGGTTCCGTCTTGATGACCGCCGGGGTGGTGGGTGTGACCATTTTGCCGGAGGCATCGAAGGTCACCCGGGCGCTCAGGGGAGCCTGGCTCAGGCCGGTCGCCATGGTGGTAGCCGCACCGCCTACGATGTCGATGGGCTTGTCCCCTTCATAGAGGTACATGCGCCAGGCAGTTGGCACCGCCGCTTGGGTAGGATCGGCCGGATCCGCTTCCTTGGTGAAGTACTGGGTGATGGTGTGTGGTTCGCCCAGGGAGTCATAGACCACCACGGAGGTGGAGGAGGAGTAGGTGGTCGAGTCCGTGGGATCGAATTTGGACGCATTGACATCCATCAGCGTTTTCGTGCTGGAAGGCAGGTTGAAGCCAGCCTCGACCGTCGTGGTCTGCACCGGCTCACCGGCCTTGTCCGGGATCTGGATGGGCTTGGTGGCATTGATGCTCACCGCCTTGGGGGTGCCATCAGAGTTGATCTCGTACCCCTGCAGATAACCGCCGGAGTTGCTCACCATATAGCTGTTTTCATTGAGCTTGAAGGCGCCCGCACGGGTGTAGGTGCGATCCAGGTTGGTCAGGCCGTCCGAGGTCACGAAGAAGCCGTTGCCCTGGATGGCAAGATCAAGCGCGTTGTTGGTGAATTGCAGCGCGCCCTGGTGGAACTGCTGAGCCACAGCGCCAGTCGCCACACCGTTGCCGACCTGGGTCTTGGCGTTGACGAAGATGGAGTTGGCGTAGACGTCGGCAAACTCGGCACGGGACTCCTTGAAGCCGGTGGTATTGACGTTGGCAATGTTGTTCGCGGTGACGTTCAGGTCTTTTTGAGCCGCATTGATGCCGCTGAGGGCATTGTTGAATGACATGTCTTTCTCCTTAGATCACTGCGTTAGAGGACGAAGCCGACTGGGTGGTGGTCTTGCCGGTCGTCGCGCCAATTTCCAATACATCGGTCAGGTAGATGCCGCCCAGTCCCTTGAGTTTGAGGGTGCTGGGGTTGGTGCTCGTTCCCAGGGTGACGCTCTCCACCTTGGCGTAAGTCAGGGCGGGGACACTCTCCGACGTGCCGTCGACGGTGGCATGCGCCTCTATCGAATACTTGCCGCTCTTGGCCTCGTTGCCGGACTTGTCCTTGCCATCCCATTCGAACGCCACGTTCCCCTTGTGGCTCCCTTCAATGGCGAACTCCCTGATGACCTGGCCGCTCTCGTCCTTCACCGTCACCTTAATGTTGCTGCCGCCATCGCCGGTGGCGATGACCCCCGTGAGGGTGCCCCCCTTCTCCACGTAACCCGTGTTGGACGGGATCAGCACGTTCTGCCCCACCAGCGCGGAGGCCTGCAGCGCCTGGCTGGAGGTCATCAGGCTGTTGAGGCTCTCCATCTGGGTGGAGAGGCTGCTGATCCCCTGAGACGTTGACATCGAGGTCATCTGGGAAAGCATCTGGGCGTTGTCCACCGGTTTGAACGGATCCTGATAGGAGAGCTGCATGGTCAGCAGTTTCAGGAAGGACTCCTGATCCAGCTCCTTTTTCTGGGTACTGGTGTTGACCGTACTGGTCTGGGCCGACGTCGTCCGGTTGACGCCCAGCAGGCTGTCATAGGTATCTGCCACTTATGCTCCCCCCTCTAGGGCGTGCCCACTGGGCCGATTGTTGCCGCCTGGCAGGCGATCACGGGTCACTCTCATCCGGGTTCACCTCTGTCAGGACTTGCCCAGACCCAGGGTCTGCTGCAACATTTTCTTGGCCGCATCGGCCACCTGGACGTTGGTCTGGTAGCTGCGCGACGCCGCTATCATGTCCGCCATCTCTTCCACCATGTTGACGTTGGGCTTGAAGATGAAGCCATCCTTGTCCGCCATGGGGTGATTCGGGTTGTACTCCTTGAGCAGGGGCGCATCACTCTCGACGATGCCCTTCACATCCACCCCGACCGAGGCCTGCTTGTCGGTCATGGCCTGATCCAACTGGGCGGCAAAGACTGGCCGCCTGGCGTGGTAAGTTTTTTCCACGCTGGAGCTGACGCTGTCAGCGTTGGCCATGTTGCTCGCCACCGTGTTGAGGCGAACGGACTGCGCGCTCATGGCTGAGCCTGCAATGTCAAAGACCTTGAACAAACTCATCCTTGCTCTCCTTTCAGTGCCTTGAGCAGGCCGCTTATCTTGCTGTTCATGAATTCAAGAGAGGCCTGGTATTCAAGGCTGTTGCGCAGGAACTCGCTGCGCTCCTGCTGTACGTCCACCGTGTTGCCGTCACCGGTATCCGGTTGCAGGGGATTGCGGTACTGGGTCGTGCCCGGGGAATCCATCTGCAAGGCGAAGTGCTTCTCGCTGGTAGTGCTGAGCCCGAACCCTTGCTGGCCCTGGGCATCCTGCAACGCTTGTGAGAAGTTGATGTCACGGGCCTTGAAACCCGGCGTATCCGCATTGGCGATGTTGCTGGACAACACCTCGGCACGCTTGGCGCGCACGCTCAGCGTGTACTGATGAACACCAAATGCCTTGTCGAATGAAATTGCCATAGCACACCTCCTGCTTCATGGATATTTAGCAAGAGGTGTGCCAAGAGGGTATTGAGCGGGGTTATTTGACCTTGTAGACGATGCCGGGGTTGCAGCGGATCATCTCGAACTTATCGGTGAGGCCAGCCAGAGACTCGGAGGCCCCCAGCATCAGGTAGCCGCCAGGATTGAGGCTGCTGGCGAACTGGTTGAGGATCTTGGATTTCACTTCGGGCGCAAAGTAGATGAGCACGTTGCGACAGAAGATGATGTCAAACTTGCCGAGCAGGCTGTAGCTCTCCAGCAGGTTGAGAGGGCGGAAGCTGGTCAATTTTCTGACACGTTCCACCACCCGCATCTTGTTGTCGCCATAGGGTTCGAAAAAGAGTCGCTTGCGCTCGGGGGAAAGCCCGCGAGCCAGTGCAAGGCTATCGTAGATCCCTTCCTTACACTGGTTCAGCATGGTGCTGGATATATCGGTCCCTACTATTTGCACCCCGCCCGGCATGCTACCCGGCCGTTTAACTTGCTGCTCCAGCGCCGTCATGGCGATGGAGTAGGGCTCCTGTCCGGACGAAGAGGCGGCAGACCATATCTTGATAGTGCGACCGCTCTTACCAAGCTCCGGGAAAATCTTGTCACTCAATAACTGGAACGGATAGGTATCGCGAAACCACAGGGTCTCGTTGGTGGTCATGGCATCGATCACTGCCATCTTGAGTTCCCGCTCGCGCACGCTCATCGCCCGGGTGACCAGATCAGACAGACTCTCGATACCAAACTGAGTCATCAAGGGCGACAGGCGGCTTTTAACCAGATACTGTTTGTTGTCACCCAGTACTATGCCGCTCTGTTGTGCCAGAAAATTGCTGAATTGCCTGTATAAGTCGTCCGAAAGTGTCTTCATGCAGTTGTTCTTCTTGATTAGAGAGCGCCTTGTACGGCCTTGGCCAATTCATCCGGCTGGAATTTGGCAATGAAATTGTTCGCTCCGACTTTCTGCACCATGGCCTGATTGAACACCCCACTGAGGGAAGTGTGCAGGATAACATGCAAATCCTTGAGGTTGGGATTGTTGCGGATCTCGGCGGTGAAGGTATAACCATCCATCTCCGGCATTTCAATATCTGAAATAACCAATGCAATCTGATCATGTATGGGGCCATTTTTGGACATCTCCAACAACATGTTGAGCGCTTCCCGTCCATCCTTGGCCAGCACGCACTGCACCCCGATAGCCTCCAGTGCACGTTGTACCTGCTTGCGCGCAACCGAAGAGTCGTCCGCAACCAGCACGGGACGCCCGTGAGGATTGCGCTCCACGCTTGCTTCCACCAACTCGGTGGACACCTCAGTGGAGACCGGAGAAATCTCGTTGAGAATGCGCTCCACGTCCAAGATCTCCACCAGCTCGCCATCTACCTCGGTCACTGCCGTCATGTAGTTGATGCGACCAGCCCCTTTGGGTGGCGGCAGAATGGACTCCCAGTTCATGTTGATGATGCGCTCGACCGAGTGGACCAGGAACCCCTGAATGGAGCGGTTGTACTCGGAGATGATGATGAAGCACTTGGAGAGATCCTGGATGGGGCGCTTGCCCATCGCCATGCTGAGATCGATCACCGAGATGGTCTGGCCACGGATATGTGCCACGCCGCGAATGCAGGAGTTGAGCTTGGGCATGACGGTCAGAGGGGGACACTGCAGCACCTCGCGTACCTTGAATACGTTGATGCCAAATCTTTGACGTCCATTGAGACGAAACAGCAGCAGCTCCAGCCTATTTTGTCCCACTAATTGGGTTCGCTGGTTAACCGAGTCCAGAACACTCGCCATAAACACTCCCTAAAAATGCTTGGCACTGATCGTGCATATCATTATGCATGCACATTGGCTTGCATCAGACCATCGTTGTTTCAACAACAGAATAATTCTGGAGCAAGCATAGTTAACTACGGTGGTATACGTGAATAACTTATCGACCGGTAAGCAAAAATGATTAGTAGACTTTTCCTTATCTTACTGCCGTTTTGCAGTCTGTCTCACGCCATGGCGTCCGAGGTCACCGACTATCTGCAAGAACAGGCACAGGCGTTCGTGCTCGACCAGCTCGATATTCCCCTCGATGCACAGGCCGACGTCAAGGCCGGCACCATTGACGAGCGCCTCCCCCTCACGCGCTGCGAAGATGCCCTCACCATTTCCCTCCCCGCCCGGATGGAGATCCGTCGCAACACCACCGTCTACCTCAAGTGCGAGGGAGATAAATCCTGGGATCTCTATCTCCCTGTCCGGGTCAGCATCCAGAAACCCTATGTCACCGTCGCCGTCCCGGTTGCCAAGGGAGACATCCTGAGCGAACCGATGCTGACCTTGGCATACCAGGACCAAACCCTGATCCGTGGCGACTACCTTACCGATCCGACCGCACTCATCGGGGTACGTAGCAAACGTGAGCTCAAACCGGGCCAGCCAATCAGACTGACCCAGGTCTGCGTGGTCTGCAAGGGGGACCAGGTCACCCTGAGTGCTGAAAACAGCAGCATGCAGATCAAAACCATGGCCCGCGCCTTGCAGGATGGCAGCTTCGGAGACATGATCCGGCTTGTCAACACGCGCTCGGGCAGAACGGTGCAAGGCCAGGTCAGTGCAGTGGGCTCCGTGGTCGTGACATTCTGACACAGGAATGCACTGCGCAATTTTTTTCTAAAGTTCTGACCGCCGTCACCGATACACAGGTAAGCGAACAGCAAAGCAGACGAAGGTAAACCTTATGGCTATCAACAATATCAACAACTTGGCTAACAACCGCCTGCAAAACAGCGGCAACAGCCAAGGTGTAGCCACCAAGTCGGCGACCTCCAGCGAGAGCAGCCGTGCGACGACCGTCAAGAGCGACTCTGTCTCCTTGACCAGTGAGGCGCAGCAATTGCAACAGATGCAGAAGACCCTCAACACCGCCTCCACCGGTAACGAGAGCCGCGTCGAGAGCCTGAAGAAGGCCGTGGCCAGTGGGGAGTACAAGGTCAACAGCGAAGCCGTGGCCAGAAAGATGTTCAGCTTCGAAGCCGATCTGGATAAACGGTTGGGATGATGGACCTCCCTTCGCTGCTGCGCGCTCAGGACGACAACCTCTCCCAGATGCAAGGCTTGCTGGCAGAGGAGTTCGACCTCCTCAAGGCTCACCGGGCCCTTGCGTTGCCGGCACTCGCCGATCGCAAGCAACAACTGCTGGTGGCCATCGAGATGCTGGACAAGACTCTGGCAGAGCTACCCGACCTGCAGCAACAGCTGGGCGCCTTCCCGACCCAATTGCAGGCCCTTCAAGCCAAGCTGGAAGCCTGTCAGGAGCAGAACAACCTCAACGGACGTCTGCTCGAACTCAGCATTGTCTCCAATCGCCGTCTCGCCAGCTTCCTCAGCAAGCTCAGAGACAGCAACTCCCTGACCTATGACGCCAAGGGCAATACCCGCTCGGGCACCCGCTCCCTGGGGATCAAGGCCTAATTCTCTCTCCTTCCTTCTCTTGATGCCCTGCCGTCAGAGCACCAGTTCCATCAGTGTCGTCCCGTCGCGGCAGGCGTGAATGCTCATGACGCCATCCTCATACCGGCCATAGCTGGCTGCCCATTCTCCCCTCGGAAAACAGATGGATCCCGGGTTCACCAGCACCAGTTCCCCTTCTTGCCGCGCTTCTCGTCGCAATATGGGCAGGTGGGTATGGCCGCTGATGAAGAGGCTGCCCGCCGGCAAGGGCACCGCCTCGTGATCATAGAGATGACCGTGGCTGACGAACCAGCGCCGCCCGTCCACCAGCAACTGGTTATAGGGGGCCGTGATGGGGAAGTGCAGCAGCATCTGATCCACCTCCGAATCGCAGTTGCCCCGCACCGCCATGATCCGGGGGGCCAGCTGGTTGAGCCGCGCCGCCACGGCGGCAGGCTCATACCCCGCCGGCACCGGATTGCGCGGGCCGTGGTTGAGCAGGTCCCCGAGCAACAGGTAGTGATCCGGCTGCCAGGGAGCGAGCTGCGCCAGCACCTGCTCCAGGGCAGGCAGGCTGCCGTGCAGATCAGAAATGATGGCTATCTTCATTCCACACTCCTCATGGCTGGCTGAAGTAGAGATCCTTGGTGGCGATGGCCCCCTTCAGGTTGCTGCTCGGCAGGCCGCGCAGGGCGGGATCCACCAACCTCATCTGGTTGTAGTGATAGACGGGGATGACGGGCATCTCTTCCATCAGCAGTTGCTCGGCCTTGCGGTAGAGTCCGGTTCGTGCGCTGCCATCCAGCGTGTCCGCGGCCTGTTGCAACAGGCCGTCGAAGGCCGGATTACAATAGCCACTCTCGTTCTGGGGATCCTGACAGCGGAAACTGCCCAGCATGGACGAGGGCTCCACGTAATCACCAAACAAGAATGAGCGGGCCAGCATGAAATCACCGCTGTCCTTGGCCACCTGATAGGCATTCCACTCCATGTTGTTGAGAGTGATCTCCACTCCAAGCGGCTTCCACATGGCCGCGACCGCCAGGGCCAGCTTCTTGTGGTTCTCCGAGGTGTTGTAGGTCAGCGTCAACTTGAGCGGGTGGGCACTGTTGTAGCCCGCCTCCGTCAGCAAGGCGGCGGCCCTGGCCAGACGGGTCGGCATATCCTCCAGGGCCAGCGCCGACCCCAGCTCTTGATAGTCCGGCATGCCGGGCAGCAGCGACCAGGCTGGCCGCTCCCCCTGACCACTCACCTTCTCGGTCAACAGGCGGCGATCGACGGCCATGGAGAGCGCCTGTCGCACCCGCACATCCTGCAATTCGGGGCGGCGCAGGTTGAAGGTATAGAGGTAGGTACCCAGCAGCGGCAGGCCCCAGATCCGCTCCGGGGTCTCCGCCATGGTCTTCTGGTAGTATTCCAGCGCCACCCTGTTGGTGAGCTGGATCTCCCCCGCCTCGTAGCGCAGCCGCTCCGCATGCTGGGAAGCGAGGGGCAGATAGGTCACCCGCTGGATCCGGGTATGGGCATCATCCCAGTACTGGACGTTGCGCTCGGCTTCGATCCGCTCGTTCGGCACCCAGTTCACCAACCTGTAGGGACCGTTGCTCACCATCTTGCCAGGCTGGGTCCACTGCTTGCCAAACTGGACGATGGCCCGCTCGTTGACCGGCACGAAGGGGCGCTGGCTGATGAGTTGCAGGAAGTAGGGCACGGGCCGCTCCAGGATCACCTTGAGGATCTGGTCGCTCTCGGCCTCCACCCCCAGGGCATCGAGATCGAGTGCACCGGCATAGATGGACTGGGCGTTGTTGATGCCGGTCGCGAGCAAGAGGCCGGCGGAGGGTGAGGCTTGCTCCGGGCTCAGCAGACGCCGCCAGGCGTAGACAAAATCCCGGGCGGTGAGCGGCTCGCCATTGGACCACTTGAGCTGCGGGCGCAGGAAAAAGCGCCACACCAGACCATCCTCACTGGTCTCCCAGCGCAGAGCCTGAGCCGGCACTATCCTGCCCTGCCCATCCTCGCTCACCAACCCCTCGAACAAGTCCACCAGCACCACCTCCCCCGGGAAACCGGAGCGGATCTGGGCAGGGTCGAGGGACTCGGGTTCGGCGCCGTTACCCTTGACCAGGGTCTGCCTGTCTGACAGTGCAGGCTGCTGCACCACTGTGGTCGCCTGCAACGGCGGCGCCAGCATCAGTCCGAGCAACAAGGAAGAGAGCCAGCGACGGGCTGGCCGGGCGGCGAAACGGTAAAGCATGACATCAACCTCGTTCAATTCACTTTATTTCAAGAAGGGGGAAGGCCGGCGGCGCGCCTGGAAACGAATGCATGATGCCGCGCTTGTTATCCCCGAAGACGCCCCGTATTGTATCGGGCCTGCCCGGCAGATGGAGTCTTTCGGGCTATTTTTTCAGGTTTTTTTTCCCAACTATCAGCCACGGGTGCACAAGACAGCCTGAGGGCTCCTCGACTCGCCTCGCATGAAGGCCTGTCAGGCTGACATGGCGCTCGATACTGGCATCCGCCCGGCTGATTGCTACCGTTTCAGAGGTCTTTATGGGGTATGAGTGGCTGGCGCTGGCCGCCGCCAGTTTATGGGCCGTCGCCGCCCTGATTTCCGTCAAACCGGCGCGCCATCTGGGGGCCTTTGCCTACAGCCGCTGGCGGATGTTTCTGGTCAGTCTGATGCTGGCCAGCGCCAGCCTGATCACGGGGGGCTGGCAGACTCTCACCGAGAGCGCCCTGCCACTGCTGGCGTTGTCGGGGCTCATCGGCATCTTCGTCGGTGACACCGCCCTGTTCGCCTGCATGAACCGACTGGGGCCCAGGCGCAGCGGCTTGCTGTTCTCCTGCCATGCGCTCTTCTCCGCTCTGCTCGGGCTCTGGTTGTTCGGCGAACAACTCGGTGGCTGGCGTCTGGTGGGGGCCTTGCTGGTGCTGGCCGGGGTCATGCTTGCCATCCTGTTCGGCCGCCGTGGTAACGCGCAGCAGCACAACGAGTGGGAGCAGGTGCGCGGCCACCTCGCCGTCGGCATCGCGCTCGGCCTGACCGCAGCCCTGTGTCAGAGCCTGGGGGCCATCATCGCCAAGCCGGTGATGATGGCTGGCGACGTGGACGCGGTGAGCGCCTCCGGCATCCGCATGGGGAGCGCCCTGCTGGCACACTGTGCCTTGCGGGTGCTGAGGGTGCCGCTGGCCATGCCCCACAACCCCATCAACCGTCAGGTGCTTGGCATGATAGGCATCAACGGCTTCCTGGCGATGGCGCTGGGGATGACGCTCATCCTGGTGGCCCTGCGTCAGGGAGACGTGGGCATGGTGGCGATCCTCTCCTCCACCACGCCGGTCATCCTGCTGCCCCTGTTGTGGTGGCACTCAGGGATGCGCCCTGCCCTGCCCGCCTGGGCCGGCGCCCTGCTGGCCACACTGGGCACGGCACTGGTACTGGGAGCGGGGTAAGTCGGAGGTTGCTGTTGTGCTTCGCTCAGCGCCAACCTACGCCCAATTCTCAGGATCGTCCGAATAGGCTTCGCTATTCGAACCTACAAAATTCAATTGGTTATGTAGGTTCGATTAGCCGCGTCGCGGCGTAATCGGACGCGGTAACATCATTGCGAACGTTTGCCATCGGATGGCGTGATTAAAACTGGGCAACTTCCTCGGCAGTCAGCTCCCGGTATTCCCCCGGAGCCAGCTCGTCGTCCAGGCCGAGCGCCCCGATCCGCTCCCGATGCAGCCCTATCACCTTGTTGCCGATGGCGGCAAACATCCGCTTCACCTGGTGGTACTTGCCCTCGTGAATGGTCAGCCTGGCCTCGCACTCACCCAGGATCTCCAGCTGGGCGGGGCGGGTCTTGTCGGTCTCGTTGCGCAGGTAGACGCCATCTTCAAACAGCGAGATGGCCTCTTCGCTCACAGGGTCGGCCAGCCAGACATGATAGGTCTTGGCACACTCGTGGCGCGGCGAGGTGATGCGGTGGGACCACTTGCCATCGTCGGTGATCAGCACCAGGCCTGTGGTATCGAGATCGAGCCGGCCCACCACGTGCAGCTTGCCCATGGCGGGCTCATCCAGCAGGTGGAAGACGGTGGCGTGATCGGGGTCCTCGTTGGAGCAGACGTAGCCTTCCGGCTTGTGCAGCATGAAGTAGCGATTCTGCTGATTCAGGGTCAAGGTCACGCCATCAAACTCGATCAGGCTCTGCTCATTGATGTGGAAGGCGGGCTGCTTGACCAGGATACCGTCCACCATCACCTCCCCCTGACGGATCAGCTTGCCCGCCTGGGAACGGGTCAAATCGGAGCAATCGCAAAGAAATTTATCGAGCCGCATGCACAAAACCTCGGAATCCAACGTTATCAAGGGGCGTCATTATATAGGCCGGCCCCCACAACGCCAGCACTAAGGGAGAAGTTAGGTAGATGGCGCCTGACGCCATGATGTGCCAGTGATAGACTGCCGACAGAGCGCCGACACCACGCATAATAATAATCCCAGGAAGCCACCATGAAGCCGACTCAGCCTCATCCCGTCAACCAGTTGCAACCTGGCATGTACGTGCTAGCCATCGCCAGCCAGACCGGCGCCATGGAAATCGCCCAGACGGGGCTGGTGACCAACCGTCAGCAGGTGGATGCGCTGATCCGGCGCGGCGTGCTGACGGTGCGGGTGGATCTCGCCCGCAGCAAGCTGCCCGGGATAGAGCAGGTCGTCTCCCCGAGCCCGTCCCACAACGCCGGCTCGGCGCGTCCCGCAGGCAGTGGCGAAGGGCGCGCGCTCAAGATCCGCCGTCTCTATCAGGAGGCGCGCGAGCTGCAGGGCAAGTTCATTCGCCACCTCAAGGCCGGGGAACCCATCGACATCACCCCGCTGGCGGCGGTCGCCGAGGAGATGGTGGACACCATGTTCACCCATGGCGACGCCATGCTCTGTCTGGCGCGGATCCGGGCCAAGGATGCCTACCTGATGGAACACTCCATGAACGTGGCCATACTGCTGGCGAACTTCGGCCGCTATCTCGGGCTTGAGCGCAACGTGCTCAAGGAGCTGACCCTGGGCGGCCTGCTCCACGACGTGGGCAAGATCATGACCCCGGACGAGGTGCTCAACAAGCCGGGCAAGCTGACCGACGAGGAGTTTGGCGTGATGCGTCAGCACGTGGTGCACAGCTACGACATCCTCAGCAATACCGCCGGCATCACCCCCACCATGCTGGAGGTGGCCGCCAACCACCACGAGCGCCTCGATGGCACCGGCTATCCGCAGCGGCTCAAGGGGGAACAGCTCTCCCTCTACACCCGCATGAGCGGCATCGTCGATGTCTACGATGCGGTGACGGCAGACAGGGTCTACAAGCAGGGGATGCAGCCGACCCAGGCGTTTCGCGTTCTGCTCAAAGGCATCGATCAGCACTTTGATGCCGAGCTGGTCACCAAGTTCATCAAGTGCTTGACATCCTCCCCCACCTTAGCGCTTCGCGTCACAGGAGGGGGATTCCCATTACTGGGTGATAGCTGCTCGCGCAG
>NZ_JAPDBQ010000070.1:0-20236 GCF_027705325.1 Aeromonas sp. QDB18 | reverse complement strand
GCGTATGTGGCCTCGCAGAACACACCAGATTAGCTCCCCTTATATCCCCGCCCGATTGGGCGAGGGTTTACGGGGCAATTGCTAAGATTCAATCTAGTCTTCAATTACTATCGGCATTACCATATGAATCTTTATTAAAAATTGACTTACGATGTGATCGGATTTAACTCCATACATCCAGACACTAGTCCCTACTCCACTGCGGAGGAGATAGTGTTGTAACTATGTGAATCGCCAACAGCTTTGTAGACTCCTCTACACTTTTATCTTGCAACCAGTACCAGAACCATCAAAAGTGCACCATCGTACACATTTGATTGATGTATTCTCACGCCATGGGTTAAGGTGTAACAACCTACACTTTTTTTCGTGATCATGATGGCAGACGCATCGTTGCAAACCGGCCCGAAAGAACTGGATCCCGCCTCCCTGGGGCTGGCGATACGCGAGAGACGCAAGGCCGCCAGGATGACCCAGGAGGTGACAGCCTCACTGTGCGGCATCTCCAAGAAGACCCTGATCAAGATTGAGAAGGGGGGGGATGTCTACCTCTCGACCCTGCTGCAGGTGATGAACGCACTGGGGCTGAGGTTGCAACTGGTGCAAGAAGCCGGGTCACAGGTAACGAGCGACAGCAGCCAATCAGAGGTCGGTGATGATGAGTGGTTCTGAGCGCCATCGGCTTGAACTTCGGCTGGGTAACCAGCTGATCGGCCATCTTGAATATGACTCCCAACGGGATACTTTTCAGCTCGGCTATACACCTGCATGGCAAGCTCGCGGCTTCCCGATCTCACCGCCGCTGGCGCTGGATGGTTCGGCCAGCAGCGCCCAGATCCGGGCGTATCTCGGCAACTTGCTGCCAGAAAATCGCGGGCTGGAGCACCTGATTGAAGCGCTATCTGTTTCGCGCAGCAATCTCTTTGCCCTGATCCACGGCATCGGCCGCGATGTCTCCGGGGCGGTCACCTTTACCCTGCCCGCAGAGCCCGATATTCCCACCCACTTTCGCCCCATCACCCCAGAGGAGTTGATGCTGCGGCTCGATCAGCCCGAGCTCTGGCCGCTGGAAGTCTGGGATGGTCGCCCCCGCCTCTCGGTTGCGGGGGTGCAGGCCAAGCTCAACCTGCTGCGACTCGAGGGGGCACTGGGATTTGGCGAGGGCGAGCTCTGTTCCACCCACCTCCTCAAGTTCGAGCATCACCCTCATCTGGTGATCAATGAGTTTGTGACCATGCGACTGGCCGCACTGCTGGGCATGCCGGTGGCACAGGTCGAACTGCACAGGGTCGGCCAAGGCGATAAGTCCCACCGGGGTTTGCTGGTAGAACGCTTCGATCGGCGCCTCGATGAGGATGGCTTGAGGGTGCGCCGTCGCCATATGATCGATGCCTGTCAGGGGCTGGGGTTTCCCGTCGCCCGAAAATATGAACGCAACTTCGGTGACGGGCGGGATGTGGCCCATATTCGGGAAGGAGTGAGCCTGCCACGGCTGTTCAACCTCAGCGCCCTCTGCGTCAATCCGGCGCAGGCCAGACTGGACATGCTGCAATGGCTGCTCTTCAACCTCTGCGTCAACAATCACGATGCCCACGGCAAGAACTACAGCTTCTTCGTATCAAAAGCAGGGCTGATGCCCACTCCCTGGTACGATCTGGTCAATGTGGGGCTTTACCCCGAGTTCAACCAGCATCTGGCCATGGCCATCGGCGACGAGTTTACTCCCGAGGTGGTCAACGCATGGCAGTTGCTGGAGATGGCCGAAGCATGTGAGCTGCCCAAACGCCTGTTGCAGCAGACCCTGCACAAGATGGCCAGCGACATACTGCACCATCTGGATGCCGCCATCGCCCTGGTCGAGACAGACAATCCCGCCGAGCTGGCTTATCTGGCAGTCTACCGAGACGACATTGAACGCCGTTGCCACCATTTTCAGGAGCAGGCGACGCTGTTGCTCGATCTACAACTGTAGCCGGACCTTGTCCACCCCCATGGGACGCAACCCAGCCTTGAGCCCATGACGGGCATTGCCTACAATGACCCACTTTTTATCACACTCAGGTCTATAAAATGAGCGACAACAAACCTGCACTGCCCGACCGTCTGGCGGCCAACCCGCGCAGCCCGCACCATGTGGCGGAGTGTTTCGAGCACGAGATCGGCATTCGCGTGAACGGCAAGGAGCGCACCAATGTCGAGGAGTACTGCATCAGCGAAGGTTGGGTGAAGATCCCCTCCCCCAAGGCCAAGGATCGCTACGGCAACCCCATGCTGATCACCGTCAAGGGCACCGTCGAGGCTTTCTACGCCTAAGCGGCCCTGACCGCGCGCCCCGCCGGGCCCGCCGCCATGCTGTTCAGAACACCGGCCTTGCGCCGGTGTTCTGCTGTTGAGGGCGGCCCAGGGTGACAGGCGCCTCTCTTTCTTTGCTCTCTGTTGCCTTCCTGTTTCTTCCTTTCCCTCCCTTGCTTTCGCCTTTTCCTTTTCATCTGGGCCCTGATCCGGCAGGCGAGCCGCCTTTGGCATCCAGGCAAGGCGACGCTCTTGTCATCCCTGCCGGTTTACCCAGGCCATCACCGCCCCACTCACCCTCGGGAACGCGACTTGCCGCCCTGCCAGCGTTGCAGCGCAGCCCCCGCCAGCACCAGCAGGATGCCGAGCAGATCGCTCGCGGCCAGCCGTCCGGCCAGGGCATCGAGCAGGGCGCCCCCCGCCAGCTGGCCCGTGACGATGAGCAGGGCGCAGGCCAGGGCGCCGATCCGGCCGATGGCCCAACTGCTGATGGCGACGAACAACGCCCCCAGCACGCCGCCGAGCAGCAGCCAGGGATCGAGCCCGGCGAGCCGCTCCCAGGGCGCCCCCTTGAGGATGAGCAGGGCGCCGAGCAGCCCGAAGCCGAGCAGGTGGTTGGCAAGGGACGCCGTCATGGCGCCCCGGGCGCTGGCGAGGCGGCCATTGAGGGTGCGCGACAGGCTCACCGCCACGCCGTTCAGCAGTCCCAGCAGGATCAATATGGTCATGGTGTCTCTCCTAATGCAGCACGATGAGCAGGGCGCCGGCCATCACCAGCAGGGCGGCGAGCGCGTCTTTTCCCGAGGGGCGGCGGCGAGCCAGTCCGAGCCAGCCGAGGCCATCGCACAGGGCACCAAACAGCAGTTGGCCGAGCAGCAGCAGGGCCAGGGTGCCCGCCATGCCGAGGGGCGAGTTGAGGCACAGGGCTGCCAGCACCACGGTGAGCGCCCCCGGCAGACCGCCGAGCCAGGCCCAGGGCGGGGCCGCCTCCGGCGTCGGGGGCCTTGGGGAGAGCCACCACAGGAGCCCGGCCACCAGGCTGCCGACCCCGTGGGCCAGCCAGCTCGCGAGCCAGGGGTCGGTGGCGCGGGACAGGGCGCCGTTCTGGGCGATCATCAGCGCCAGCAGCAGACCGGCGGCGAAGGCGGCCAGGGCACCCAGGGTCTGGCCAAGTGTCTGGCCAAGTGTCTGGCCGAGGGCGGGGCGGCCGGGGCCGCGGTCAACAAGCGGGGGGATCATGGGGTTGCTCCTTGGTTGAACTGACGAGCAGGGTAAATTGTTTTTGTTTTGGGGATAATCTACCCTCCTGGAACAACATTGTTTCCATAACGAGAACAACATGAACCAGGAAGCCTTCGCCCTGCTCCCCGCCTTCGTCGCCGTGGTGGAGTCGGGCACCTTCTCCGGCGCCGCCCGTCAGCTCGGCCTCAGCAAGTCGGTGCTGAGCAAGAAGGTGAGCCAGCTCGAGCAGGCCCTCGGCTGCCAGCTCCTCTATCGCACCACCCGTTCCCTCACCCTCACCGAGGCGGGGGAGCGTTACTTCGAGACGGTGCGCCATGCAGTGCGCCTGGCCAGCGACGGGGAAGATGCCATCGGCGCCCTGCAATCGGTCCCCCGCGGCCTGCTGCGGGTGACGGTGCCCATGGTCTATGGCCGGCGCCACATCGCCCCCCTTGTCCCCGAGTTTCTCGCCCTCCACCCCGAGGTGCAGTTGCAGCTGGAGATGAGCGACGCCCGGCAGGATCTGGTGGCCGAGGGGTTCGACGTGGCGGTGCGCATCGGCGAGCTGGAGGATTCGAGCCTGGTGGCCCGCCGCCTCGCCCCCTGTCTCAGCACCCTGTGCGCCGCCCCCGCCTACCTGGCGCAGGCCGGCACGCCCCGCACCCCGGCGGATCTCGAGCGCCACAACTGCCTCTTCTACTCCCTGTTTCGCGGCGGCACCCAGTGGCGGCTGCACGGGCCCGAAGGGGAGGTGGCCATCACCCCCAGGGGCAATTTCGAGGTCAACAACAGCGATGCCATCCACACCGCGCTGCTGGCGGGGCTTGGCATCGGCAACATGCCGGACTTCATCGTGGCGCGGGATCTCGCCATCGGGCGGCTGGTGCCCGTCCTGCCAGACCATGCCCTGCCCGAGCACGGCATCTGGTGCGTCTATCCCAGGCGCCGCCACCTGCCCGCCAAGGTGGAGGCCTGGCTGGCCTTCCTGCAGGAACGTCTGGGGCTGCGCTGAGGGGGGGCATCGGGATAACCGGAACGGTTCACGTTTTTTTCATCGGGAAGGGAGTAGAGTAGGCAGCAAACCAAGCATCTGTTTTTATTGGAAAAGCATTCAGGGGACGAGCCAAGGCATCGCACCCCGCACCCCAGAGGGAGCCCCATGATGAAGAAAACCGCGATTGCCCTGACCCTCACCAGCCTGCTGACGCTGCCGCTCGTTGTCTCATCCGATGCCTGGGCCGCCCCGGTGCGCTCCCTGCAAAAGGAGCAGAATTACGAGCAGTTCATCAGCAAGCGCCAGGTGGTGGATCAGCTGCTGGCAGACGCCGCCCGCATCTTCCACTCCCCCGCCCGGGTCTCCGATGCGGGCTTCACCGCCAAGATGCCGAGCAACATGGAGCAGGTGACCACCCTGCTGCTGGAGGCCCACCAGCTCGAGCCCTATCGCACCGATCTGCTCATCTCGGCGGCCAACGCCCAGATCTACAACGGCAACGTGGACAGGGCCATCGCCCTGTTCGAGCAGGCCCTCACCGCCGCCCCGGACGATCTGGACATCAACACCTATCTGGCCACCTGGCAGCGCTTCAAGGGCAACCAGGCCAAATCCGATGGCTACCTCAAGCGGGTCGGTGAGCTCAATGCCGGTCGCGCCGCCGACTTGCAGCGACTGTTCGCCACCGTGGACAGGGTGGTCGCCACCCCCCTCAAGGAGCGTCAGGGACGGGGCGAGAAGAAGGGGCGCCGCGCCATCGTCACCCTGGGCTATGCCCTCAATCCCGATGGCTCCATGCACGACATCCTGCTGGGACGCCTCGAGACCACCCGCGCCCTGGCCCAGGCCGATCCGGCGGCCCTCGTCATCCTCACCGGCGGCGTGCCCCAGAACCGCCAGACCGAGGGCAAGCTGATGGCGGACTGGCTGGCGAAAAAGGGCATCGACCGCTCCCGCATCATCGAGGAGAACTACGCCACCAGCACGGTGGAGAACGCCCTCTACAGCGGCTATGCCCTCGCCCGCCACGAGATTGAGTTCGCCACCCTGGTGAGCTCGGCGAGCCATGTGCGCCGGGGCCAGACCCTGCTGGAAATCGCCTGCTGGCAGAGCGGCCCGGCGAACATCCGCATCGACAGCGTCGCCTACCCGGACAAGCCCCTCTCGGCCCTGGCCAAGGCGAGCCCGGAGGAGCTGCTTGGCATCTACCGGGACGCCCTGCGCACCTATGGCCTGTGGAGCTACCGCTCGGCCCCGCTGGTTGAGCGCTGATCCCCCGGCCCCGCCCCCCTGGCGGGGCCTTTTCCTCTCTTCCCCCTGCCAGTCACTGCCCCCCTGGTGGCTGGCCCCTGCACGCACCTGCTGGCCCCTTGCGCCAGCCACCCGATAGACGGCGGGTGAGCAAGCTATCCACTTTCTGGCATATCTCAATCAGATCATTGATTTACCGTTCTTTTTCTAAGAACCAAACGGCATGAGAACACCCTTCTCGTTCCTTCGCCCCCGGGGATGTTCAGATAAAGATGTGGCTTCCAACACCCCCAACAAGGAAGTGCATCATGACAGCAAAAGGCATCTCTCTGTGGCTCGCAGCCTCCATGCTGCTCGGCCAGTCCGCCCAGGCCCTCGACGTCACCGTGGCCTACCAGACCTCCGCCGAACCCGCCAAGGTGGCCCAGGCCGACAACAGCTTCGCCAGGGAGAGCGGCGCCACCGTGGATTGGCGCAAGTTTGACAGCGGCGCCAGCGTGGTACGGGCGCTCGCCTCCGGCGACGTGCAGATAGGCAACATCGGCTCCAGCCCCCTGGCGGTGGCGGCGAGCCAGAACCTGCCCATCGAGGTGTTCCTGCTCGCCTCCAAGCTCGGGGAGTCCGAGGCCCTGGTGGTGAAGCAGGGGCTCGCGAAACCCGAGGATCTCGCGGGCAAGCGCATCGCCGTGCCCTATACCTCCACCACTCACTACAGCCTGCTGGCGGCCCTCAAGCACTGGAACGTCGACCCCGCGACGCTGCAGATCGTCAACCTGCAACCACCGGCCATCATCGCCGCCTGGCAGCGGGGCGACATCGACGGCGCCTATGTCTGGGCCCCCGCCCTCAACCAGCTCACCAAGGAGGGCAAGGTGCTGACCGACTCCGCCCAGGTGGGTGACTGGGGGGCGCCGACCCTGGACGTCTGGGTGGTGCGCAAGGACTTTGCCAAGGCCCACCCCGAAGTGGTGCAGGCCTTCGTGAACAGCACCCTGGCCGCCCAGCGCGACTACCTGGCCAACCCCGACGGCTGGCTCACCAAGCCGGACAACCTCGCCAAGCTGGCCAAGCTGAGCGGCGTTCCCGAGGCGGACGTTCCCGCGCTGGTGAAGGGCAACACCTACCTCGATGCGAAGGCCCAGAGTGCCGAGCTCGGGCGCCTCGTCAACCAGACCATCATCGACACCGCCCGCTTCCTCGAGAGCTAGGGCAAGGTCGTGAACGCCGCCTCGGACTACCGCCAGTTCGTGACCGATCGCTTCGTGAAAGCCGTGGCCCAGTAAATCCAAGGAGACGACCATGCTGCAGCTCTCTCATGTGTCCGCCGAGTACGCCGGCAGGCGGGTGCTCGACAACATCAACCTCTCCCTGTCCGAGGGGGAGCTGATGGTGGTGCTGGGGCCCTCGGGCTCGGGCAAGACGACCCTCCTCAACCTGGTGGCGGGCTTCGAGCCTTGCCACCACGGCCAGATAAGCCTTGAGGGCAAGCCGGTCACCGGCCCCGGCGCCGAGCGCGGCGTGGTGTTCCAGAGCGAGGGGCTGCTGCCCTGGCGCAACGTGCGAGACAACGTGGCCCTCGGCCTGCAGCTGGCGGGCGTGCCCAGTGCCGAGCGCACCGAACAGGCCCAGGCACTGCTGCGTCAGGTGGGGCTGGAGGGGGCCGGCGATCGCGCCATCTGGCAGCTCTCCGGCGGCCAACGCCAGCGGGTCGGCATCGCCCGGGCCCTCGCCACCCAGCCCCGCCTGCTCCTGCTGGACGAGCCCTTCGGCGCCCTGGACGCCTTCACCCGGGAGCAAATGCAGACTCTGCTGCTGCGCCTGTGGCACGAGCACCGGCGTCAGGTGCTGCTCATCACCCACGATATCGAGGAGGCCATCTTCATGGCCACCGATCTGGTGCTGCTCTCCCCCTCCCCCGGGCGGGTGACGGAGCGGCTGACCCTGGATTTCGGTCGCCGCTTCGCCGCCGGGGAGCCCTGCCGCAGCATCAAGTCCGATCCGGCCTTCATCGAGCGCCGTGAATACGTGCTGGAACGGGTGTTCGCAGAGCGGGAGGCCTTCGCATGACCCTCGCCCTCGCCCGGCAACGGGATCTCACCCACGCACGGGCAGCGGGCTGGCCCCTGCCCCGCCGCCTAACCCTGAGCCTCGCCACCCTGCTCGTGCTGCTGGCCCTGTGGTGGCTGGTGGCCCACTTCGGCTGGGTCGATCCCCTGTTCCTGCCGCCCCCACAGCGGGTGCTGGCACAGCTCATCACCATCGCAGGCCCAACGGGCTTTATGGATGCCACCCTGTGGCAACACCTGGGGGCCAGCCTGGGGCGCATCCTGGTGGCGCTCGCTGCCGCGGCGTTCTTTGGCATCACGGTGGGCATCGCCATGTGGCTCTCCCCCACGGTGCGCGGCGTGCTCGATCCCCTCATCGAGCTCTACCGCCCGGTGCCGCCGCTCGCCTACCTGCCACTCATGGTGATCTGGTTTGGCATCGGTGAAACATCGAAGGTACTGCTCATCTATCTGGCCATCTTCGCGCCCGTGGCCCTGGCGACCCTGGCGGGGGTGCAGAGCGCCAACGCGGTGCGAGTGCGGGCGGCCCAGGCGCTCGTAGCATCCCGGTCCCAGGTGCTCTGGCACGTGATCCTGCCCGGCGCCCTGCCGGACATCCTGACCGGGCTGCGCATCGGGCTCGGGGTGGGCTGGTCCACCCTGGTGGCGGCCGAGCTTATCGCCGCCACCCGGGGGATGGGCTTCATGGTGCAATCCGCCGGCGAGTTTCTCGCCACCGACGTGGTGCTGGCGGGCATCCTGGTGATCGCCCTGATCGCCTTCGTACTGGAACTGGGCCTGCGCGCCCTGCAGCGCAGGCTCACCCCCTGGCATGGAGAAGGACAATGAGCCACAGGCTGACCGCGATCCTTCGCCTCCCTTTCCTATTGGCATCGGGCCTTCACGCCCCCAGACATGGAACAAGACCATGACCGACAAGTTGACCATTACCCCCCTCGGCCCTCACATCGGCGCCGTCATCGCCGGCGTCAATCTGGCCGAGCCCCTGAGCCAGGGGCAGTTCGAGCAGCTCCATCGCGCCCTGCTCAAATACCAGGTGCTGTTCTTTCGCAACCAGCCCATCACCCCGCGAGCCCAGCGGGCGCTGGCGAACCGCTTCGGGGATCTGCACATCCACCCCGTCTACCCCCACACGGAGGAGGCCGAGGAGATCATCGTGCTCGATACCCACGACGACAATCCGCCGGACAACGACAACTGGCACACCGATGTGACCTTTATCGAGACGCCCCCGGCACTGGCCATTCTGGCCGCCAAGCAGTTGCCCCCCACCGGGGGGGACACCCTCTGGGCCAGCGGCATCGCGGCGCTGGCGGCCCTCTCGCCGCCCCTGCAAACCCTGCTGGCAGGGCTGGAAGCCGAGCATGACTTCACCAAGTCCTTCCCGGCCCATCGCCATGATGACAGCGAGGAGGCGCGCCAGCGCTGGCAGGCGGCCGTGGCCCGTCACCCGCCCCTGCGCCACCCGGTGATCCGAACCCATCCGGTGAGCGGCCGTCAGGCCCTGTTCGTCAACGAGGGGTTCACCACCCGGCTGCCCGGGCTGCCCCCCAAAGAGAGCGAGGCCCTGCTCGGCTTTCTGTTCGAGCACATCACCCGCCCCGAGTTTCAGGTGCGCTGGCGCTGGCAGGAGAACGACATCGCCATCTGGGACAACAGGGTGACCCAGCACTATGCCAATGCCGACTACCTGCCAGCCCGCCGGGTGATGCACAGGGCCACCATTCTCGGGGACAAGCCCTTCTGGCGCCCGGGCTGAACATCCCCCATGGAGAACGACCATGAGATAACGCCCAGCAAAAAGCTCGCCGGCTGGCGGGCTTTTTCATCATCTGACGGGCCTGGGTGTTGCTATCGGCCCTTGCGCTCCGGCCACCAGGGTGAAGCCCCGATGGCCGGTCTCAGCCCTTGAGCTCCAGCACGGTGGTGAAGCCTCCGAAGATCATGCGGGCGCCATCAAACGGCATGGTCTGGTGCAGGGGATTGGCGGGGTCCATCCTGGGGTCCTGCATCATCTTGCCCATGGCGTCGTCCCGCACCGCCTTGCTCGGCCACTCCACCCAGGAGAAGACCACGGTTTCATCCTCCCTGGCCGCCACCGCCCGATAAAAGTCGGTCTGCTTGCCGTGAGGCACGTCGTCCCCCCAGCACTCCAGCACCCGGGTGGCGCCGTATTCGAGGAAGATGGGGTCAAACTGCCCCGCATGATCGATCAGGGCCTGCTTGTTGGCCGTCGGCACGGCGAGCACGAATCCGTCCACGTATGACATCAGAGGTTCCTCCTGTGAGTGAGGATCTCAGCATAGCAGCCGCCCATCAGCCCGCGCTCTGCGCCGCCCCGCGCAGCCCGCCATCACAAAGAGACCAGCCGCTCCAGATCGCTGCGGGTCAGGCGCTTGCTGTCCACCTTCACGTAGAGGGAGTGCTCCTCGCGCACCAGCAGCACGTCGCTTACCCCCTCGCAGGCGCGGATCCGCTGCTCCAGGGCCGGGGTGGCCTCGACCCCTTCCGGCAGCACGATGCGCAGGCTGCTCACATAAGGGGGCTCGGCCATGGTGAGGCTCACCCCGAGCCAGGCGAGGGCCAGGGCGGCGCAACCGCCAAACACCAGGGGGCCGCCCCCCAGGCTGTAGAGCAGGCCGCCGAGACTGCCGCCGATGGCGACCCCGAGGAACTGACTGGTGGAGTAGACCCCCATGGCGGTGCCCTTGTAGCCCGGCGGGGACTCCTTGCTGATGAGAGACGGCAGCAGCGCCTCCATCACGTTGAAGCCGATGAAGAAGAGCTGCAACCCGGCGAGCAAACCCCACAGCTGCTGGCCGCTCTGCCAGAGCACCAGCTCGGCGGCCAGCATCACCACCACGCACCCGATGAAGACCCGCTTCATCTGGCGGTGCTTCTCGGCATAGATGATGAAGGGCACCACGCTGACGAAGGCGATCAGCATGGTGACCAGATAGGCCTGCCACTGGCTGTCACGGGGCAGGCCCGCACGTTCCAGCAGGGGCGGCAGGGCCACGAAGCTCGACATCAGCAGGGTGTGGACGCAGAGGATGCCGAGGTTGAGTTTGAGCAGGCGAGGGTTGGTGAGCACGGTACGAAAGCTGCCTCGCACCATGGCGGACTCGCGATTTTGCAGGTGTGCCGCCGGGGTCGGCACCACCCAGAGCACCATGGCGATGGCGGCCAGGGCCAGCAGGGCGATGAGCCAGAAGAGGCCGGACAAGCCCAGGGCATGGGTGATGAGGGGGCCGGTCACCATGGCGATGGCGAAGGTGATGCCAAAGCTCACCCCGATGAAGGCCATCGCCTTGGTGCGATTCTGCTCCCGGGTGAGATCCGACAGGAGCGCCATGACGGCGGCGGAGATGGCGCCGCTCCCTTGCAGGGCGCGCCCGACGATGACCCCCCAGATGGCGTCGCTCAGGGCGGCGATGACGCTGCCAAGGGCAAACATCAGCAGGCCGCCAACGATGAGGGGCTTGCGCCCCACCTTGTCGGAGAGCAGGCCGAAGGGGATCTGGAACAGGGCCTGGGTCATGCCGTAGATGCCGATGGCAAGCCCGATGAGCGCCTCGGAGGCGCCCGCCAGGGACATGCCGTAGGTGGTCAGCACCGGCAGCACCATAAACATGCCTAGCATGCGCAGCGAGAAGACGGAGCCGAGCGCCCAGGTCGCGCGTCGCTCGCCCCTCGTCATGGTGAAATCATTCATGAGGGCCTCGATGAGTCAAAAAGAAGAGGGAAAGAAAGGGGTGACAGGCGCCCGGCCGCCCCCGAAAAATCGGCGATGCCCCTTGCAGGGCGGCGCCCATAATAGCAGAGCCGGGAAGATTCCCGGCTCTGGATTTCATGCATTTCAGGGGTGCAGTTCACACTATCAGGGCAGCATGCTCACCAATACAGGCGCTGCGTCCGGCTGGAAGTCCACCGACATCATCACGCTCAGGCAAGTAATGGTGACGATGGAGAACATGAACAGCTTGCGCGCCCAGAGGGAGTCGTCCACCGCCGCCTTGTAGCCCGACAGCGCCATCCCCAGCCACCAGACGCTCACCGCGGTGGCCACCACCAGATACTTGTACCCGGCGTAGCCGCCGAGGAACAGCATCAGGGTCGGCACCATGAACGCCAGGATGTAGAGGGTGATGTGGAGCTTGGCCACCGGGATCCCCTTCACCACCGGCAGCACCGGGATGTTGGCAGCCTGGTAGTCCTTGAAGCGGAAGATGGCGATCGCATAGGAGTGCGGCATCTGCCACAGGCTGAAGATCGCCAGCAGGATCAGGGCCCCGGAGTCGAACTGCCCGCTCACCGCGCAGTAGCCGATGACCGGCGGCGCGGCGCCGGAGAGGCTGCCGACCAGGGTGCCATAGACCGAGTGGCGCTTCATGTAGAGGCTGTAGACCCCCACATAAACCAGGAAGCCCAGCACCGCCAGCAAGGCGGCCAACGGATTGGCCGCAAAGTAGAGCAGTGCAATGCCCGCAACGCCCAGCGCCGTCGCATACCAGAGGGAGACACCGGGGGCGATGAGCCCCCGCACCAGGGCGCGGTTCTTGGTGCGCTCCATGATGCAGTCGATGTCCCGGTCGATGTAGTTGTTGAACACGCAACCGGAGGCCACCACCAGTGACACCCCCACCATGGTCAGGATGAACAGGGGCACATCCAGGCTCCCCTTCGAGGCCAGCAGGAATCCCCCGATAACCGAGATGAGGTTGCCGAAGATGATGCCCGGCTTGGTCACTTGCAGGTATTGCTTCATCATCATCAACCCGCTCAGTGAACCATCATGTTGATGTTGAGGTTGTACATGATCCACAGGGAACCCACGACCACGATGGCGATGATGAGCACGGTAAAGACCAGTGCCACCAGGTTCCAGCGCTCCTCGGAGGAGGTGTTCATGTGCAGGAAGTAGACCAGGTGTACGAAGATCTGCACCACCGCCATGGCCACCACGGTGCCGAGCACCACGGCGTGGGAGGCGGAGCCGTCCATCACCATCCAGAACGGCACGGCGGTCAGGATGAGTGACAGCACGAAGCCGATCATGTAGGACTTGACGCTGCCGTGGCTGGCGCCGTGATTGTCAACGGAATGACTCATTTACATGACCCCCATCAGATAGACCACGGTGAAGACGCAGATCCATACCACGTCGAGGAAGTGCCAGAACAGGCTCAGGCACATCAGGCGAGTGCGGTTGCGCTCGGTCAGCCCCTTCTTGGTGATCGACACCATCATCACGATGATCCAGACCAGGCCGCTGGTCACGTGGATACCGTGGGTCCCCACCAGGGTGAAGAAGGCAGAGAGGAAGCCGCTGCGATCCGGGCCCGCCTCGTGCACGATCAGGTGATGGAACTCGTAGATTTCCATCGCGATGAAGCCGGCACCCAGCAGGAAGGTGACGAACAGCCAGGTGTTGACCGCCGCAACCTTGTTCTTGTTCATGGCCAGCATGCCGAACCCGAAGGTGATGGAGCTCAGCAGCAGCAGCATGGTTTCGGCGAACACGAACGGCAGTTCGAAGATGTCCTTGCCGGTGGGGCCGCCGGCAGTGCCGTTGACCAGGACCGCATAGGTCGCGAACAGGGTCGCGAACAGGATGCAGTCACTCATCAGGTAGATCCAGAAACCGAATACCTTGGTGGCACCGGCATCGTGGTGCCCATCCTCATGGGCACCGTGAGAGTGATGTAGTACGTCAGTCGCCATGGAATTAAGCCACCTTGTTGATGTTGTCGAAATGCTGACCTTCGATGCGCTCGATCTCGTCAACCTGTACGTAGTAGTCCACATCGTCGTTGAAGCTGTGGATGATCCAGGTGGCGATCATGCCGATGAAGCCGGCGATGGCCATCCACCAGATGTGCCAGATCATGGCAAAGCCGAACACCACGCTGAAGGCGGCGATGATGACACCGGCACCGGAGTTCTTCGGCATGTGGATGGGGGCATACTGGGCAGGCTTCTTGTAAGCGCTGCCGTCAGCCTTGGCTTCCCAGAAGGCGTCCAGACCGGTGACTTTCGGCTCGATGGCGAAGTTGTAGAACGGCGGCGGAGAGGACGTCGCCCACTCCAGGGTACGGCCACCCCAGGGATCGCCGGTCAGGTCGCGGTTCTTCTCGCGGTCGCGGATGCTGACCACGATCTGGATGACCTGGCACAGCACGCCCAGGGCAATCAGACCGGCGCCGCAGGCGGCGACCACCAGCCAGCCGTGGAACTCGGGATCGATGTTCTGGCTGACACGACGGGTCATGCCCATGAAGCCCAGCACGTAGAGCGGCATGAAGGCCACGAAGAAGCCGGTGATCCAGCACCAGAAGGCACGCTTGCCCCAGACGTCATCCAGCTTGAAGCCGAACGCTTTCGGGAACCAGTAGGTGATACCGGCGAAGCAGCCGAACACCACGCCGCCGATGATGACGTTGTGGAAGTGGGCGATGAGGAACAGGCTGTTGTGCAGCACGAAGTTGGCGGCCGGCACGGAGAGCAGTACCCCGGTCATGCCACCCACGGTGAAGGTGATGATGAAGCCGACGGTCCACAGCATGGGCGAGGTGAACTCGATGCGACCGCGGTACATGGTGAACAGCCAGTTGAAGATCTTCACCCCGGTCGGGATGGAGATGATCATGGTGGTGATGCCGAAGAAGGCATTCACGTTGGCGCCGGACCCCATGGTGAAGAAGTGGTGCAGCCAGACGATGAACGACAGCACGGTGATCGCCACGGTTGCCCACACCAGGGAGGTGTAACCGAACAGCTTCTTCTTACAGAAGGTCGCCACCACTTCGGAGAAGATCCCGAACACCGGCAGCACCAGGATGTACACCTCGGGGTGACCCCAGGCCCAGATCAGGTTGATGTACATCATCATGTTGCCACCCATGTCATTGGTAAAGAAATGGGTACCCAGGTAGCGGTCTGCGGTGAGCAGGGCGATGGTGACGGTCAGGATCGGGAAGGAGGCGATGATCAGGATGTTGGCACACAGGGCGGTCCAGGTGAAGACCGGCAGGCGCATCATGGTCATGCCAGGGGCACGCATGCGGATGATGGTGGCGAAGAAGTTCACGCCGGTCAGCAGGGTCCCCAGACCCGAAATCTGCAGACTCCATATCCAGTAATCGACCCCGACCCCGGGACTGAACTCCAGCCCCGACAAGGGCGGATAGGCCAGCCAGCCGGTCTGGGCGAATTCACCGACCCCGAGGGAGACGTTGATCAGCACCACGGCCGCGGCGGTGAACCAGAAGCTCAGGTTGTTCAGGAAGGGGAAGGCCACGTCACGGGCACCGATTTGCAGCGGCACCACGATGTTCATCAGACCGATCACCAGCGGCATGGCCACGAAGAAGATCATGATGACGCCGTGGGCGGTGAAAATCTGGTCGTAGTGATGGGCGTTCAGGTAGCCTTCGCCACCCCCGGAGGCGATGACCTGCTGGCCACGCATCAGCACGGCGTCGGCAAAGCCACGCAGCAGCATGACCATGCCCAGAATGAGATACATGATACCGAGGCGTTTATGGTCGACCGAGGTCAGCCACTCTTTCCACAGATATTGCCACTTGCCGTAGTAAGTGATGAGACCGGCGATGGCCAGGCCCCCCAGAATGATACCGGCTATCGTGACCATGATGATGGGTTCATGGTACGGAATAGCCTCGAGTGTCAATTTTCCAAACATCGATTATTCCTCGGATCCTGCTTTCACACTCTTGTCGGCCGACATGGCCATGTGTCCGGCATGGGCGTCATGGTTCATGGCCTGGTTCTCCATGGCGTCCTCTTGCGAGGCCTCATGGTTCATCCCTTCGTGGTCCATGGCACCCGCTTTCGGGGCGGCGTCATGGTTCATGGCCTCGTGGTTCATGCCCTCGTGATCCGCAGAGCCCGCAGCCGGGGTGGCGTGACCACCATGGGACATGCCGCCCATGAACTTGTTGATGATGTTGACGAACAGCTTGGGATCGGCGCTGGCGAAGTACTCCACCGGGTGGTTTTCGCTCTTCTTGGCCAGGGCATTGAACTCATCCATGGTGCTCAGGGCCTTGGAAGAGGCCTTCACCTTGGCTACCCAGGCGTCGAAACCGGCTTGGTCCTGGGTCGCGATGGCCTTGAACTTCATGCCGGAGAAACCGGCACCGCTGTAACCGCCGGAGATGCCCTTGTACTCGCCCGCTTCGTTGGCAATCAGGTGCAGCTTGGTCTGCATGCCGGCCATGGCGTAGATCTGGCCGCCCAGTTGCGGGATGAAGAAGGAGTTCATCACGGTGTCGGAGGTCACCCGGAAGTTGACCGGGGTGTTGACCGGGAAGGCCAGCTCGTTGACCGACGCAATGCCCAGCTCCGGATAGACGAACAACCACTTCCAGTCCAGGGAAATGACATCCACCTGAACCGGTTTGACGTCCGATTCCAGCGGCTTGTAGGGGTCGAGGGAGTGGGAAGTTTTCCAGGTGATCACCGCCAGGATGACGATGATGATGACGGGTACAGTCCAGACGACTGCCTCAATCTTGTTGGAGTGGGCCCAGTCCGGCGCATAGGTGGCACTGGTGTTGGACGCCCGGTATTTGTAGGCGAACGCCACCGCCATGACAATCACGGGCACCACCACGATCAGCATCAAGCCGAGTGCGGTGAGTATCAGTGACTTCTGCTCCATACCGACCTGCCCCTTGGGGCTCATCAGTGCCATGTCGCAGCCACTCAGCAAGCTGGCGGTCGCGAGCAGCAGCAAAGCGCCCAAGCCCCTCTTCACATCAAAGATGTCTCATGCAATGTCCTCATCTTTTGAAGGCTTATTGGTATAAAAAAATGCAGCATTTTATTGCATCAGACCGGCATGTGAACAACATGAAAAATTAATCCCAAAAATGTTCAAAAGGTGATGGAAAGCGGTATCAGATGTTAATCCCTTGACAATGACCAATTTATTCAAGTTACACCGCGGCAATTCATCTTCCGTTAATCTCTCGCGCCACCAAAAGTGACCACCAATTAACCAAAAAGATCCATCTGGTCTGTTTTTAACCCGCCATTGCGATCAAAAAAGAGCCATACAGCCCCTTTTCGACTCACAGGTCATTTTTCCACACCTTGATCTGGATGGGTATTTTTCGGGGAAGATTAAAAAAATAATTAATCAAACGAATGTATGATTAACTTCCCGCCCCCCGACAACGGTCGCAACCCCTGGCGCCAGAAGGCACACTTCGTAACAAAACGGGCCCTTGTGCGGGCCCGTTGACAATCGTTTTCTCTCCCTCCCTCGGAGTCGGAGTCAGGAGTAACCGTGTTCCATCCGGGTCGCCACGGCGATCCGGTTCCAGGCGTTGATGGTGACCACCTGCACCAGACACTGGGCCAGCAGGGTTTCCCCCAGTTGGGCCAGCGCCGCCTCATAGGTCTGCGTCGTGAGCCCCTTGTCGGCGATCAGGGTCACCTCGTCGGTCAGGGCCAGCACTGCCCGCTCCCGGGCGTCGAACAGCGGCGACTCCTGCCAGGCGGCCAGCGCCAGCAGACGCTGGGCGCTCTCCCCGTGCTTCATCGCCACGTCGGCGTGCATCTCGATGCAGTAGGCGCAGCCGTTGATCATGGAGGCACGCAGCTTGATGAGCTCCTTGAGCGACAGGGGAATGTCGGTGCCCCCGAGGTAGGACTCAAGGCCCATCATGGCCGAGACGGCGGCGGGCACCTGGTTGGCGAGCTGGATACGGTGTGACATGGCAAGACTCCTGTGATGGACCCCGGATGGGGCGGTGAGCTGATTGTTCACTTTTTCATTGTTGATTAGAATATCGTCATAACCTGCAACAGTTTTGCGTTTATCGCAAAGGTGAATCCATGCTGGATCGCATCCGCATCCTGGCCCAGGTGGTGGAATCGGGCAGTTTCTCCCGTGCCGCCCGCGCCCTCAACCAGGCCCCCTCCTCCGTGACCCGTGCCATCGACGCCCTGGAGCAGCAGCTCGGGATCCCGCTCTTCAAGCGCAGCACCCGCCAACTGGTGCTGACCGAGCAGGGCGCCTATTTTCTCGCCCGCTCCCTGCCCCTGCTGGAGGAGGCGGATCAGCTGGTGCAATCCCTGCAACCCCTCTCGGTGGCGCCAGAGGGGCCGCTGCGGGTCTCGGTGTTCGAGAGCTTCGGCGCGTCCTGGCTCTCTCCCCGCCTGCCCGACTTCCTCGCCCGCTACCCCGGGGTGCGCCTGGAGGCTGCGCTGGACAACCGCATGGTGGATCTCGATGCCGAGAACGTGGACGTGGCGGTGCGCATCGGCAAGCCCGCCGACAGCAGCCTGCACACTCATCATCTGCTCACCAACCGCTCGCTGCTGGTCACCTCCCCCGCCTATCTGGCCCGCCATGGCGAACCCGCCCATCCCGCCGAGCTGGCCCACCACAACTGCCTCATTCGCGGCCATGGGCGCCAACGCCAGCACTGGTACTTCCAGCAGGGCACGGAGCGCGAGAAGGTGGCGGTGCAGGGCAACCTCGCCTCGGTCGGGGGCACGCCCCTGCTCTGCGCCGCCCTCGCGGGGTCCGGCGTGCTGCTGCTGTCGAGTTGGATGGTGCAGCAAGGCATCGACGAGGGCACCCTGCTGCCGCTGCTGCCAGAGTGGCTCGCCTCCCCCTACGAGGATCGCCAGGACGAGATCCACGCGGTGTTTCGTGGCGGCCGCTTCCTCAAACCCCAGACCCGCGCCTTCATCGACTTTCTGGTCGAGGCGATCAGGCCCCTGCAAGGGCCGCGCTGACCGCAACAGAGCCTCCTGGCGAAACGCTGAAAACGCAGACGCCGGGCACAGGGCCCGGCGTCTGGAAATGAGGGTCGCCACGGCGACCGCTCAGCGTGATTTTCGCCCGTCAGGGCTTGGGGAGAGCCCCCGGTAATCCCCGTAGGGGAAGATGTTGCGCAGGCGCTGGGCCACGGGCTCGGGGATGGAGCGGGAGAAGACCAGCCTCACCCCGTTGCCGTCCCGCAGGCCCAGGATGCGTCCGCGCACCGGCTCATGGTGCAGGATCTGGGTCGCCTGGGTCACAAAGCGCGGCGGCACCGAGCCCCGCTTCACCACCACCTTGCCCGGCGCGAGCCGGACCTCGAAAAGGGCGCCGCGCCCCAGCGTCATCAACCACCCGATCAGGGCTATCGCCACCAACAGAGACAACCAGGCCATTGCGTCTTCCTCCCGTCAACCCGATATTCGCCAGTATAACCGGGGGCGCCTCACCATGACCCGGCCGCCATCACGCTTTCACTCACTGCCGGGCCTTATCGGCGCCCCTTGCCCCAGGCCACCAGGGTATCCCGATAGAGGGCGAGCAAGGCCTGATCCCGCACCGCGACCCCGACCTGCTGGGCCGGGCAGTCGGCCCACTCGTCATGGGGATGGCGGGTGTCGTCAAATTTTTGCAGGGTATGGCCGATGGCGGGCCCCTCGGTGATGACCCGCACCGGCCCCTTGCGCAGGGTGAACAGCGCAGGATCGATCACATAGGCGATGGCGGAGGGATCGTGCACATGGCACCCCGCCATGCCGATGCGCTCGGAATAGAAGCGCAGGTAGAAGCGGCTGACATCCCACAGGAAGCGGCCCGGCTCCCCCGCATCGTCCCGCAGGGCATCCAGATAGTCGGCGGTGAAGATGCTCTGCTGGGTGACGTCGAGCCCGATGATCACCAGGGGCCAGGGGGCGGTGAAGACCCGGTCCGCCGCATCGGGATCGTCGTGGATATTGGCCTCGGCATAGGGGGTCACGTTGCCGCGATGGCCGTTGACGCCAAAGGCACCGCCCATCACGACCACTTCTTTCACCAGGGCGGCTACTTCGGGGGCCGCCTCGAGCGCCAGCGCCAGGTTGGTGAGGGGACCGATGGTCACCAGGGTGATCTCGCCGGGATGGGCCTTCACCGTCTCGACGATGTATTGCCAGGCCGGGCGGGGATCCGGGATGAGGGTCACCTCCCCCGCCTGGACGTCGCCAAAGCCGCTCGGGCCGTGCACCACCGTCGTCGGCCCCACGGGCTCGCGCAGCAGCGGCGCGGCGGCGCCCCGGGCCACGTCCGCCTTCATGCCATATTTTTGCTTGAGCCAGAGGGCGTTGCGGGTGCCATTTTCGATGGTGGCATTGCCAAACACCGTGGTGATGGCGAGCAATTCGATGGCAGGGTGCGCCTCGGCAAACAGAATGGCCATGGCATCGTCGATGCCGGGATCGGTATCCAGAATGATCTTGTGGGTCTTGACATCCTCCCCCACCTTAGCGCTTCGCGTCACAGGAGGGGGATTCCCATTACTGGGTGATAGCTGCTCGCACAGTACCGGGTTCCTGCTTCATCGGGCGGCCTGATTGCACCACGCCTCCACAGGCTAAAACGGCGTGTCCCGCCGCT
>NZ_JAPDBQ010000069.1:0-20347 GCF_027705325.1 Aeromonas sp. QDB18 | reverse complement strand
CGATGTGGAGCGGGTGATGTCACTTTGTAGCCGAGATTGGATAAAACTGACCTAATGTTTAATCCGATTGGTATAACGCCGCTCCCGGCTCTGGTAGGTGATGCAATTGTGATGGGCCAGATCCCTGGGGTGCAGTGGCGTGCCGTGACTCAGCAGATAATCCGGCGAGGCCACCAGCACGAAGCCGATGTCTGCCAGTCGCTGCCCTACCAGGGACTCGGGTTTGTCCTCGTAGGTGGTGATCCAGAGATCCAGCCCCTCATCCACCAGATTGGTGCGGTGATCGAACAGGGACACCTCCAGCTCCAGATCCGGATAACGTGCCTGAAACGCCTTGAGGCGCGGGATCACGTGCAACCGCCCGAAGGATTGACCCACCCCCAGATGGAGCACGCCGCTCACCTTGCCACGGCGCTCCGCCACCATGGATTCCGCCTCCAGCGCCACCGCCACCAGAGCGCGGCAGTGGCGGGCATACTCCTGACCCAGTTCGGTGAGCCCGAAACGACGGGTAGTGCGCTGTACCAGCTGGGCGCCGAGCGCGGTTTCCAGCAGGGCGAGCTGCTTGCTGATGTGGGATTTGGAGACCCCGAGTCGGCGCGCAGCCGCCGAGATGCCCTGTTCACGAACCAGGGCATCGAAGATCACCATTTGGGGAAGACGTTGCAGCACGGTGTCACCGGAGTAGATGGCGGGGCCGCATTATTCCAGAGCGGCCCGCCATGGGGTAGGGTCAGTGCCCCAGGGCATCGATGATCTGCTGTTTGAGAGGATCATCCGACGGATTCTGGTTGGCGCCATAGCTCGCAATCAGCTTGCCGTCCCGCCCGACCAGGTACTTGTGGAAGTTCCAGTTGGGCGCATCACCGTCGGCAGCAGCGGCCAGCCCCTTGAACAGCGGCACCGCATCCGAACCCCGCACCGCCACCCGGTTGAACATGGGGAAGGTCACCCCGTAGTCCCGGCGGCACACCTCGGCGGTCTTGTTCTCGTTGCCCGCCTCCTGCCAGAAATCGTTGGAGGGGAAGCCCAACACCATCAGTCCCTTCTCCTTGTAGCCCTGATAGAGGGCTTCCAGATCCCGGAACTGACCGCTGTAACCGCAGTAGGAGGCGGTGTTGACCACCAGCACCACCTTGCCCTCGGTCAACTGGCAGAGGTTGTGGCGCTGGGTGCTGTTGAGCTCCCGCATCTCCACGTTGAAGTAATCTGGGCAGGCGGCAGAGACCGCGCCCGAGCCGAGCATCAGCAGCAGGGTGAACCATTTCATCGACGTGACTCCCATTGTTTTGTCCATCATACGCAAGACCCCGGAATCTGGTTCAGGGATCAGTGCAGGGGGATCCCGGTCAGCCAGCCGTGTCCCCAGAAGATAAGCAGAGCCGTGAGCGCCAGCCCCGCCCCCAGACTGATCCCCGTCCCCTGCCAGGTGGCGGCGGCACGGGGGTGACGACCCCACTCCCGCATCGAAATCCAGACGATGCTGATGAGAGCCCAGAGACCGAGCCCGCCAAACAGCACCAGAGAACGCGCCTCGCTGTTCACCGCCAGATGGGCCCCCGACCAGAGCAGCACCCCGAGCAGCTGGGGATGCACCAGCCAACGACGGAAATGGTTCGCCCCCTGCCCCGCACACAGCAGGACAAGGGCGATCGGCATGATCCCCATCACCAGGGTGGGCCCCCAGACAGGCAGAAAATAGAGGGGCATGGGACTGGCACTGCGCCAGCCTGCGAGGATGCAGCCGATGGCGACGAACACCAGCAGCGAGAAGAGCCCCTTGTAGCGGTTCTCCCCCAGCCGAGCCCGCAGACGGGCGCGGTGCTGTGCCGCGAAACAGGGGTAAAGATGAGTCAGGGTGAACAATACCACCCCCAGGGTCAGCAGGATCATGGCTTGCTCCTCGCATATTGCCCCCCGGAATGGGAAGCCCTCCCTCAGGCGGGCCTTGTTTCTCGTGGCTCCCTCACTGTCGGGAGATCACTATGCCGCAAAGCCCCTTGTCAGAATACAAAAACCATATGAAAGACAGCAGGATAATAAAAAAAGCCGACCCAGGGATCGGCAAGTGCGTCAGAGGTGCCACGCCGGGCCGCTCACTCTGCTGCACGGGGCAGGGTCAGGCCGATGCACCGCATCGGCCAGGAGAGAGGGTCATTTGCGCAGCAGGTAGAGAGCCGCCACGTTGCGGGCCGTGAGCTGCAGGTTGGTGGTGGCGGTGGCCAGCGCCTCCGGCAGGGACATGGCCCGATTGACCACGGCGAACACCGCATCCAGCCCATGCTCGTGCACCACGCCGCAGTCATCGGTGAGGCATCCGGCGATGCCGATCACCGGCTTGCCGAACTGCTTGGCACAGCGAGCTACCCCGATGGGCGTCTTGCCATGGATGGTCTGGCTGTCGATGCGGCCCTCGCCGGTGATGACCAGATCCGCATCGGCCACCGCCTCAGCCAGGTTCAGCGCCTCGATGACGATCCGGATGCCGGGTTTGAGCTCGGCGCCGAGCAGCCCCACCAGGGCTGCCCCCATGCCGCCTGCGGCCCCCGTTCCCGGGATCTCCTTCACCTGCTTGCCAAGCGCCTGCTCGATGCAGTCCGCGTAACGGGCCAGATTGGCATCCAGTTCGGCCACCATCTCGGGAGTTGCCCCCTTCTGCGGACCGAACACGGCGGACGCCCCTTTCGGGCCGCACAGCGGATTGTCCACGTCGCAGGCCACCTCGATGGTGAGTCCGGTCAGACGGGGATCCAGCCCGCTCAGGTCGATGGTGGCCAGCTCGGCCAGACCGGCACCGCCCGGCGCAATGGGGGAACCATCTGCTTTCAGGAGCTTGCCGCCGAGTGCCTGGATCATGCCAGCACCGCCGTCATTGGTGGCGCTGCCGCCGATGCCGAGGATGAGGTGGTTCACCCCCATCTCCAGCGCGGCCAGGATCAGCTCCCCGGTGCCGACACTGGAGGTGAGCCGCGGATTGCGCAGCTCGGGCGCCACCAGATGGAGGCCGGAGGCCGCCGCCATCTCGATGACGGCGCGCTTGCCATCCCCCAGCAGGCCCACGAAGCCCTGCACCCTGTTGCCGAGGGGGGCGGTCACCTCGACCGGCAGGATGCGACCACCGGTGGCATCCACCAGAGACTGCACCGTCCCCTCGCCGCCATCGGCCATGGGCAGCTTGACGTAGGTGGCATCCGGCAGCACCTGCTTGAAACCGGCCTCGATGGCATCGGCCACCGCCATGGCGCTCAGGCTCTCCTTGAATGAATCGGGGGCGATCACAATTTTCATATCAGTTCCTTAGGCGAGGCCAAACACGCCAAACATCAGGGTGGAGACAACGGCGATGGTCAGACCGACCGCGGTTTCGTAGGGGATGAGCTTGAGTCGCTCGCCGACGCCCATGTGGACGCTGCCGCCGGTGGCATGGAAGAAGGAGCCGTGGGGCATGTGGTCAAACACGGTGGCGCCGGCGTGGATCATGGCGGCCCCTGCCAAGCTGCTGATCCCCAGTTCAATCAGAGTGGCGCTGAACACGTTGGAGGCCACCACGGTCCCGGCCGTGGTCGAGGCGGTCGCCAGCGACATCAGGGCACCGGAGATGGGGGCCAGCAGATAGGAGGGCAGACCGGAGGCGGTCAGGCCGCTGATGAGCACATCTTTCAGGCCGGAGTTGGCGATGATGCCCGCCAGGGTACCCGTCCCCAGCAGCATGATGGCCACCGGTGCCATGCGGGCCAGGCCCGAGGCGGCAAACTGGTTCACCTTGGTGAACTTGCCCATCATCAGGGCCCCCACCAGGCCGCCGAGAGGCAGCGCAATGAGCGGGTCCACCACGATGCCGGCGATGGGACGCAGGGCCAGCAGCAGGATGGCGACCAGGGGCGCACTGATGGCGGCGGCAAAGCCGGGCAACTTGGCACCGTCAACGCTCACCACCTCGTCGGCGGCCACCTTGCTGCCCCGGTTGTTGAGGCGCTTGGCGAGCCAGTAGGCCATCACCAGACCGAACAGGCCGGGAATGATGCCCGCCGCCATCACCGAGGTGAGAGGCAGGTGGAAGGCATCGGCTGCCGCAATGGCGTTGGGGTTGGGAGACATGACGTTGCCCGCCTTGCCACCGCCTATCATCGCCAGCAGGATGGCAGCCTTGGAGAGATCGGCACGGCGGGCGATGGCCAGCGCAATGGGGGCGACCGTGATGACGGCCACGTCCACGAAGACGCCGACCGCGGTCAGGATCAGGGTGGCCAGCGCCAGGGCCAGCAGGGCGCGGGTTTCGCCGAGTTTCTTGACGATGGTCTCGGCGATGGTGGTGGCGGCGCCCGATTCGATGAGCACCCCGGCCAGCACACCCGCCGCCAGGATCCGCATCACCGCCGTGGTGATCCCCTGGGCGCCGCCGATCATCAGAGCGACGGTCTGGGTCAGGTCGGCGCCACCGATCAGGCCACCGGCCAAGGCACCGACAATCATGCCGTAAGCGGGCGGCACCTTCTTCAGGATGAGGAAGATGGCGATGGAGAGCGCGGCGAGCGCGCCGAGCGCGGAGACTGGGATCATGACGGGCACCTTGTTGTTGTAATGAGTGGCGTCATTATGGGGATCCCCGCCTGGAATGCTTTGGCCATAAAACCAAAAAAAGCATTTACCGGCCTTGTATTTTTGTTGGAAAAGACAAATCAGCTATCGAGACTGAGCCCGAGATAGAGCAGAAACTTTTCATCTAACTTGTTGAAATTCAAGCCGGTTATCTGCTCTATCCGGGTCAGTCGATAACGCAGGGTGTTGGGGTGAATGAACAGGGCTTCGGCACAGGGATGCAGATCACAATCCTGCAAGAAATATTGGCGCAGCGTCTTTTGCAGCGTTCCCTTTGTGTCCTCCTGCGCCAGCTTTTGCAGCGGAGCCCGTAGCTGATCCGCCTGCCAGGAGTCCGCCAGGGTGCCGAGCAGCACTGAAAGCCGGTAATCCTCGAAGAAATAGACCTGCTTGCGGGGCGACTGGCGCATGCCACGGCGCAAGGTGTCTCGCGCCGTCTGGTAGGAGAGTGCCAGCCCGGGGATGTCGGCGAAGTAATCACCCACCCCGATGCGAACCTTGAAATGGGGAATACGGGAGAGCAGCTGCCGGATCCGGCTGCGCTCCTGCGCCGACTGCCAGACGCCTTCGCTGAGCTGGGCGGGTTTGAGCACCACTATCTCGTCCAGGCCGTTGATGGCCACCAGGTTGTCCCGCTCCGGGTTTTCCAGCAGGTGAACCAGCTCCCTCACCTGGGCGGGCTCGGCCTCCTCCAGCGCCAGCACGGCCACCACCCGGGGCTGGGCGAGATCCAGCTCGAGGAAGCGGGCCACCTGTTGCAATTGATCGGCCCGCCCTTCGCCGCGAATGAGCTGCAACACCAGCTCCTCCTTGTGGCGCTTGTCCCACTGCAACTGCTCGGTGAGCGCCGCCTGTTCCAGGATGAGCTCGGCGGTCATGCGCACCAGCTCGGCGTAAGCACGCACGATGTCCGGATCCCCAGAGATGCCGATGACACCGAGCAGCTCCCCCTGATAGGCGATGGGCAGGTTGATGCCGGGCCTCACCCCCTTGAGCTCCCGGGCGGTGGCCTCGCTTATCTCCACCACCCGGTTCTCGGTCAGGGCCAGCACGGCCCCCTCGTGGCGCTGGTGCAGCCGCTCCGGATTGCCGGACGCAATGATGAGTCCCCGTTCATCCATGACGTTGACCGAGAACGAGAGGATCTTCATCGCCCGGCTGACTATCTGATGCGCGAGCGCGTCGTTGAGCTGCATTGCCTCTCCATACCATTCGTTGACAGGGTCCCCGGCGTGCGCCATCACCGGGATCACCCGTTAAAGATCCCACATCATCAAGACAAGCGCGGGGGGGATCGCTAGAATAGGCCACTTTACGCTATCAGTGCCCCACCATGGATCAAGGATCCGGCATCATGCCGCTTTGCGCCGTGGTGGTTTCACCCTCCGATATGGACTCCGCTATGGATTATGAATTTCGCCGCGACCCGTTCGGTGGCTATCGCGCCCGGTTCTCCATGGGCCATGAAGCCATCGGCCAGTGGTTGATCGACGAGGTGGGCAAGGACGAGGAGAAGCTCGACGAGCTGTTCGCCATCATCGACCAGCTCTCCAGCCGGGCCCGCACCGAATACCGGCTGCTGGGGGGCGACTACTCCCTGCTGCTGACCCACGAGGAAGCCGAGGTGAAGGCCAATGTCCTCAATATCGAGCAGGACGAGGATCTCGACGATCTCGCCTACTACGATGATGAACAGCTGGCCATGTGCGGGCTGGAAGATTTTGCCCAGGTACTCGGCTCCTGGCGCGCCTTTATCCGCAACGAGGATATGGGCTGATTACCCCCATTCGGGCGAGCATGCCCCTTGCAACCCAACAGGATTGACTATGTCCATTTACGATTTTGATGACGAACTGCCGGAAGACGAGCTGGATCAACCGAAGAAACCCGCCCAGCCCAAGAAGAAGGGCAAGCAGGTGCTGAACACCCAGGTCAACCTGAGCCCGCGCGATGCCAGCCGCCTGAACGGCATGCACGTCGAGGCCATCACCACTCTGGATGACGTCAGTCTGCCGAAGAACGTCATCTTCAAGGCCGGTCTCATCGCCCTGGGCGAGCTGGAAGCCAGCAAACGCGCCGACATCATCGCCCGGGTCATCGCCGAGTCCGGTCGCTGATACGGGAAGGCCATCGCCTCTCTCGGTGGCATCTTGCCGCCGCTCAAGCCGGAGCCCAGCTCCGGCTTTTCATTGCGCGTCTTCTGCCGGCCAGTCCCTTTTCCTTGAACCAGACCATGGGGATCGTTAAGGTGCGCCCTTCATTCATACAAGGAGACTCGATGTTACCACTCCCCGATATTCTCATCTGGCTCGTCCTGGGGCTCGCCGTACTCTGCTGCCTCGCCCGCCGGACCAGGCCCGGCATGCTCCTGCTGGGACTAGCCCTGCTCACAGCCCTCTGGCTTGAGCGACTCGCGCCCCTCGCCGCTCTTGTCAGCCTCGCCGGTCTGCTGCTGGCCTGGCGTACCCCCACCCTGCCCCCACCCTGGCGCGGCGTCGCACTGACGCTGGTACTGCTGTGGTCCCTCGCCCTGACGCTGCATCTGGTGCCCGGCTTTGACAATCTCAGGGTGCTCGACAAGGTACAGGCGGGCCCGGCCAGCGTGCCCTTCACCCTCTACCTCAATCTGGACAAGCCGCTCATTTTCTTCGCCCTGCTGCTGGCCATCACCGGCCTGCTCGGCCCGGGTGGAACGATGCGCTGGCGGCCGCTGGCCCTGCTCATCCTGCCGCTCGCGGCCCTGCTCATCACCGCCTGGCAACTGGGCGCCCTCAAACCCGAAGCGGGACTGCCCCACTGGTGGTGGCTGTTCGCATTCAACAACCTGCTTTTCACCTGTGTGGCGGAAGAAGCGCTGTTCCGGGGATGCATCCAGCAAGGGGTGGCAAGCCGAAGCACGCCCTGGGCAGGTCTCCTGGTCGCCAGCCTGCTGTTCGGCGCAGCCCATCTTGCCGGGGGCCCGTTGCTGGTGTTGTTCGCCGCGCTGGCGGGGGCCTGCTATGGCCTGGCGTTCCAGCTGAGCGGGCGCCTCAGTATCGCCATCCTGCTCCACTTCCTGTTCAACTTCGCCCACCTGGCCCTGTTTACCTATCCCCTGGCCAGCCACTGACGTCGAGTACCGGTTCACCGGGCAAAAAAAATGCCCCGCCCCCGTAGGGGCAGGGCATCTGCATTCACCCTGCAATCTAGTCGACGTAGAAGGTCTGCTGGAAGGTCAGCGTCTGCTGCTGCCCCTCCCCCATGATCTTCAGGGTGAACTGGTAGGTGTCCTCATTGCGATAGGGCAGCACTGCCAGGTAATAGATGGCATTCTCCTCTTTCACCTCCTGAAAATTCAGGGGGCGAAGGGTGCCGGTCAGATTGCGGGCTTCGCCGCTGATCCCCACCGCCTGTGCCACCCCCTGCTTGTTCTGCACCGCGATATTGACGATGCCGTTATAGCGGCTGCGCTCCAGGCCATAGGTCCTGGCTACCTCGGGGGTGAGGAAGCTGGAGTTGAACGCGCTGTAGTGCACTTTCCAGGGGCCCAGCTCCTGCATCTGCTCAGCCCGCAGCGGCAGCGTCATCAGGAGTGCCAGCAGGCAACTCATCCAGGCAGTTTTCATGATGTCATCCCTCTCGTATCAACCCTGATTATCGAGCAAAGCGGCAATCTCGGCGGGGATCTGCTTTGGCGCGTCGATGGCGACCGTCTTGTGCCGACCCAGCTCCCCCCGCAGGATGCGAACCTGCCCCTTGGCCACCTTGCACTGCTTGGCTAGGTACTTGATCAGGTGACTGTTGGCCTGACCATCGACCGGCGGTGCCGTGATGGCCACTTTCAACTCGTCACCGTGCAATCCGATGATCTGATCCCGGCTCGCCTTGGGCTGGATCATCAGATGCAACACCAGCTCGTCCCCTTCCAGCAGGACGGCGGGCATCAGATCATCCACCACAACTGGCCGAACAGATCCCCCATCAGGTAGTTGATGGCCTGCAGCGCGATGAAAGCGACCAGCACGGAGAGATCCAGCCCGCCCAGTGCAGGCAGGATGCGGCGAATGGGGGCCAGGAAGGGTTCAGTGAGCTGGTGCATCACGTATTCAATGGGGTTGCGACCCTGGCTGACCCAGCTCAGGATGGCGCGGATAAGCAGGATCCAGAAGATCATGGAACCCGCTTTCTTCAACACGGTGAGCGTCGCAAACAGACAGAGAGTGAGCCAGTCCGCCTGCAGCACATTCATGCTCTTGAGCAGGACCAACTTGCCAAAGGCGATCAGCAGCGCCAGCAGCACAGAGGCCATGTCCAGCCCGCCAAAACCCGGGATGACGCGGCGCAGGGGCACCACCAGCGGGTTGGTCAGCTTGACCACCATCTGGCTCATCGGGTTGTAGAAGTCGGCCCGCGCCCACTGCAGCCAGACCCGCAGCAGCACCACCATGAGGTAGAGATCAAAGACAGTGTTAATCAAAAAGTAAGCCGTGTTCATCCGGGCTCCTTGCTAAAAGGGATTCAGAAAAGGGTTTCCATTTCGCCAGCCCGGGTAACGGCCGCCTGCATGGCTCTTGCGGTCAGCGGCATCAGCCCCTGCTCCTGGAATGTCTTGACGGCCTCGGCCGTGGTCCCGCCCTTGCTGGTCACCTGCTCGCGCAGGGTCTGCAGCGACAGCTCGGGATTCTGCTCCACCATGGCGGCCGCCCCCAGGGCGGTTTGCTGCACCAGCAGGCGAGCCTGCTCCGGCGTAAAGCCCATGGCCTCGGCCTCCTCGGCAATCGCCTGCATGAACAGGAAGAAGTAGGCCGGGGCACTGCCCGCCGCCGCAATCACGCCGTTGATGCCGGCCTCCTCATCCACCCAGAGGGTCTTGCCCACGGATTGCATCATCTGTTCGGCCACCGCCCTATCGGCCTGCCCGATGGCGGGCGGTGCATAGAGCCCGGTCATCCCCAGTCCCAGCAAGGAGGGGGTGTTGGGCATGGTGCGAATGATGCGATCGTGACCGCCTGCCATCTCCTGCAAGCGTGCGACGCGAATGCCGGCAGCGATGGAGATGAGCAACTTGCCATCCAGCGAGCCAAGCTCGGCCACCAGTGCCGTCAGCATGCCCGCCATCAGCTGGGGCTTGACCGCCAGCACGATCACCTCGGCCTCCCGGGCCGCCTCGGCGTTGTCCTGGGTGATACGGATGCCGAACTGGCTGGCCAGTTCGTCCAGCTTGGGACGGCTGGGATTGGCGGCGATGATACGCTCTGCCGGGTAACCCGCCTGGATGAGGCCGGCAATAATACTGCGGCTCATATTGCCTGCCCCGATGAAGGCGAGGGTTCTCTGCTGCATCAAACACTCCTGTTACTGACATCGCAGCGGATGCCGACCCAGCCTGTGTGGGCTGACAGCATCACACGCGCCTGTTTACCTGAAAAAAAGCACGACCGGGATGTTTCTCGCCCCGGCTCTTGCTCATGAATAGTCACGGGCCCCGAAGATGGCGGTCCCGACCCGCACCATGGTGCTGCCATGGGCAATGGCCGGCTCAAGATCCTCGGTCATCCCCATCGAAAGGGTGTCGACGCTCGGGTATTGTTGCGCAAGTTCGGTGAACAGAGCCTGCATGCGCGCCATCTGGGCCGCCAGCACCCCCTCGTCGCGGGTATGCTCGGGGATGGCCATCAGACCGCGCAACCGCAGCCGCTCGCTTTGGGCCACCAGGGAGGCCAGGCGGAAAATCTCTTGCTCCGACGTACCGGATTTGCTGCTCTCTCCGCTAATATTGATTTGCAGACAGATATTTAGCGGCGCGAGCCCACTCGGTCTCTGGTTGTTGAGGCGTTCGATGAGCTTGTCGCGATCGACACTTTGAACCCAGTCGAACCGCTCCGCCACCAGCTTGGACTTGTTCGATTGCAGCGGGCCGATAAAGTGCCACTCTATGTCTGTACAGGCGTTCTGCTCGCGCAAGGCATCAATCTTGAGCGCGGCCTCCTGGGCGTAGGATTCGCCAAAGCGCCGCTGACCGGCGGCATAGGCAGCCTGAATGTCCCCCAGCGGCTTGGTTTTGCTGACAGCAAGCAACTGGATGTGATCTGGGCTGCGGCCAACACGCCGGGCAGCCTCTACAATACGTTCCTTTACCTGAAGCAGGTGCTGGGCAATCTGGCTCATATTTCGTTCGTAATCTTGTGATGGGAGAATAACAAATCTATGGATATCACAGAGTTATTGGCATTCAGTGTAAAGCATAAGGCCTCGGATCTACACCTCTCGGCCGGGGTCCCCCCGATGATCAGGGTTGATGGGGAGGTTCGCAAGATCAATTTGCCCGCCCTGGATCACCGGGAAGTCCATGCTCTCATTTACGACATCATGAATGACCACCAGCGCAAGGAGCTGGAGGAGAACTTCGAGGTGGACTTCTCCTTCGAAGTACCCGGCATGGCACGCTTTCGGGTCAATGCCTTCCAGCAGGCGCGCGGCTCGGGCGCCGTGTTTCGTACCATCCCGAGCACCGTTCTGACCCTGGACGATCTGGGGGCGCCGGAGATATTTCGCAAGATAGCGGAGTACCCTCGCGGCCTGGTGCTGGTGACTGGACCCACCGGTTCGGGCAAATCCACCACCCTGGCCGCCATGGTCGATTACATCAATGACAACTTCCACCACCACATCCTCACCATCGAGGATCCCATCGAATTCGTGCACGAGAACAAGCGCTGCCTGGTGAACCAGCGGGAAGTACACCGCGACACCAAGAGCTTCAGCAACGCCCTGCGCTCGGCCCTGCGGGAAGACCCGGATATCATCCTGGTAGGTGAAATGCGGGACCTCGAAACCATCCGCCTCGCCATGACCGCCGCCGAAACCGGTCACCTGGTGTTTGGCACCCTGCACACCTCCTCGGCTGCCAAGACCATCGACCGCATCATCGACGTCTTCCCCGGCTCGGAGAAGGACATGGTGCGATCCATGCTCTCCGAATCCCTGCGAGCGGTCATCTCCCAGACCCTGCTCAAGCGTATCGGTGGCGGCCGGGTGGCGGCCCACGAGATCATGCTGGGGATCCCGGCGGTGCGAAACCTCATCCGGGAAGACAAGGTGGCCCAGCTCTATTCCGTCATCCAGACCGGGATGACCCACGGCATGCAGACCATGGACCAGAGCCTCAAGCAGCTGGTCAACCGGGGGGTCGTCGCCTCCCTTGATGCCAAGGCCAAGGCGGTCGATCCCAATACCATTTAAGCTCGCACACCCAAGGAGTCGCCATGAACATGGATGTTCTGCTCGCCGCACTGGTTGAACAAAAGGGCTCGGATCTCTTCATCACGGTCGATGCCCCCCCGACCCTCAAGGTCAACGGGCGTCTGGTGTCGCTCGGGCCGGCTCCCCTCGACAAGACGACGGCGCTGGCGTTGATCAGGGAGAGCCTGGACGAGACCCACTTCGAGCGCTTCCTGCACACCCGCGAGGCCAACTACGCCATCCAGCGGGGCTCGCTGGGGCGCTTTCGGGTCAGCGCCTTCTGGCAACAGGATATGCCGGGCATGGTGCTGCGCCGCATCGAGACCCGCATCCCCACCTTTGACGAGCTGGTGCTGCCTCCCATCCTGCAGGAGGTCGCCATGGCCAAACGCGGGCTGGTGCTCTTCGTCGGCGCCACTGGCGCCGGCAAGTCCACCACCCAGGCGGCCATGATCGGCTTTCGCAACCAGCACGGTGACGGCCACATCCTGACGGTGGAGGATCCGGTGGAGTTCGTCCATCAGCACGATCGCTGTCTGGTGACCCAGCGGGAGGTGGGGATCGACACCGCATCCTTCGATGTCGCCCTCAAAAACTCCCTGCGCCAGGCCCCGGATGTCATCCTCATCGGTGAAATCCGCTCCCAGGAGACCATGGAATTCGCCATCCAGTTCGCCGAGACGGGGCACCTCTGCCTCGCCACCTTGCACGCCAACAATGCCAACCAGGCGCTGGATCGCATCCTGCATCTGGTCCCCCAGGAGAAGCACCGCCAGTTCCTGTTCGATCTCTCCTTCAACCTGCGCGCCATCGTCGCCCAGCAGCTGCTCCCCTCCGCTCACGGGCAGCGCCGGGTCGCCGCCTTCGAGATCCTGCTCAACACCCCGCTCGTCACCGACATCATCCGCAAGGGAGAGATGCACAGACTCAAGGAGGTGATGACCAAATCCGGCGAGCTCGGCATGCAGACCTTCGATCAGGCGCTGTTCGGCCTGTTCTGCGCCGGCCAAATTGGCTACAGTGAGGCCCTTGCCCATGCCGACTCCGCCAACGACCTGCGACTGCTCATCAAGCTGTCGGGTCGCGAGCAGCTGGGCGCAGGCACTCTCGACAACGTGCCCCTGGATGAATGAGGGGTGTGCGTCACCGCTAGTAAAGGACAGTTATGCTGATTGTGGTTTCCCCGGCCAAGACGCTGGATTACGAGTCACCCCTGGTGACCTCCCGTTTCACCCAACCCGAACTGCTGGACCACTCCGCAGCACTGATCACCCGGGCTCGTCAACTGAGCCCGGACCAGATCGCCAGCCTGATGAAGATCAGCGACAAGCTCGCCGGCCTCAACGCCGCCCGCTTTGCCGAGTGGCAGCCTGACTTCACGCCGGCCAACGCCCGCCAGGCGCTGCTGGCCTTCAAGGGGGACGTCTACACCGGTCTGGCCGTAGAAGATTTCAGCGAGGCCGACCTCGACTTTGCCCAGGCCCACCTGCGCATGCTCTCCGGCCTTTATGGCGTACTGCGGCCGCTGGACCTCATGATGCCCTACCGCCTGGAGATGGGGATCCGCCTCGACAACCCGCGCGGCAAGGACCTCTACCAGTTCTGGGGCGACATCATCACTGCGCACCTGAACAAGGCGCTGGCGGCCCAGGGGGACGACGTACTGATCAACCTCGCCTCCGACGAGTATTTCAAGTCGGTGCGCCCGAAAGCCCTGCAGGGGCGCATCATCACCCCGGTCTTCAAGGACGAGAAGAACGGCCAGTTCAAGATCATCAGCTTCTACGCCAAGAAGGCCCGCGGCATGATGGCACGCCACATCATCAAGCATCGGCTCACCCGGGTGGAACAGCTGACCGGTTTCAATGCCGACGGCTACTACTTTGTACCGGAAGAGTCCGACGCCAATACCCTGATGTTCAAGCGCGCTGAAAATTAATTACACATTCAAGGGAACCAAGTCGGAGATCCTCGGGTCTGACTCTGTGAATCCTCTGTTGTAAGCACTTTTTGTTGGCCGACGTCCTTGCGTCGGCTTTTTTCTGCGCCTCTCTCAGGCTACTCCCCAGGCAGCAGACAGCAAAACGGCCATCCTGGGATGGCCGTTTCAACTGTGCTCGGGGGCATTACTTCTTTTTCTTCTTTGCCGACTTCTTGGCATCCTTCGGCTTTTTCTTCTTCACCGGCACCCGTGCTTCCTTGTGTCTGGGGCGCAGCTCATCGATCACCCGGCGCTTGAGGCGCTCCTCGGTGTAGCGTTCGATCTTGGCGACCATGGCCATGTCGTGAGCTTCCACCAGGCTGATGGCGCAGCCACGGTTGCCGGCACGACCGGTACGACCGATGCGGTGCACATAGACATCCGCGCCGTATGGCATGTCGTAGTTGATGACATGGCTGACGTTCGGCAGGTCGATGCCGCGGGCGGCCACGTCGGTGGCGATGAGGAAGGGCACCTCCCCTTCGTGGAACTTGCGGATAGACTCGATGCGCTTGGCCTGCTCCATCTCGCCACGGATCCAGGCGCAGGGCACGCCTGCCGCCTGCAACTGGCCGGAAAGCTCCGCCAGTCGCTCACGGGTCTTGACGAAGATGATGGCCTTCTGGGTTTCCGGGTTTTTCAGGATGTGCACCAGCAGAGCCAGCTTGTGGGCGGCATCATCGGCCAGGTGGATCCACTGGGTGATGGGGCGGCGCTCGCTGCGGGGCGGCTCGGCGTGCAGCTCAACCGGGTCTTTGAGGATCTCGCTCGCAAACTTCTCGAGGCCGGCCCCTTCCAGGGTGGCGGAGAAGAGCATGGTGTGCTTGCGGTAGCGCGCCTCTTCCACGATGCGGTTCACGTCCTTGATGAAGCCCATGTCCAGCATCCGGTCCGCTTCATCCAGCACCAGCACCTCGATGTCATGGCTCTCGAACTCCTCTTTCTCGATGTACTCGAGCAGACGGCCCGGGGTGGCCACCACGATGTCGGTGGTCTTGGTCAGGGCAGGCAGCTGCTCTTCATGGCTGACGCCACCGATGATGGTCTCGATGCTGAGATGGGTGTGCACCGCCAGGGCCTTGGCGTGAGCACTCACCTGCAGCGCGAGCTCGCGGGTCGGAGTCAGGATCAGCATGCGGCACGGACCCGGCTTGCGACGCGGGAAGTCCAGCAGGTGCTGCATCGCGGGCAGCAGGAAGGCGGCGGTCTTGCCGGTTCCGGTCGGCGCAGAAGCCAGAATATCGCGGCCGTCCAGGGCTGGCTCCAGCACCATCTGCTGGATGGTGGTGGGGCGGGTGAATCCCATCTCGGCCAAGGCCCGACTGAGGGCTGGATTCAGGTCGAAATCATCAAAGGACTGGCTCATGGCAATACTCGGTCATTAAGGAAGCGGCAGATTATAGGCGATTATGCCGCCGGCTCCTATGGTGACTGTGGCTTAGCCGCTATAATCGCCGGCCATTTTCCGCGGGCAGGCACAGGAGGAGGGCCGAATGGGGCGCAACAACGGTTTCACGTTCAAGCAATTTCACATCGATCACGACCGCTGCGCCATGAAGGTCGGTACGGACGGCATTCTGCTGGGAGCCTGGGCGCCGGTCGACAACGCCCGTCGGGTGCTGGACATCGGCACCGGCAGCGGCCTCATCGCCCTGATGCTGGCCCAGCGCAGCACGAACGACTGCCACATAGACGGGGTGGAGCTGGATAAGGATGCAGCCATGCAGGCCCATGAGAATGTGGCGGCCTCCCCCTGGCGTGAACGGGTCACCATCATAGAGAGCGCCATTCAGGATCACCTCGCCCCCCCTTACGATCTCATCGTCTCCAACCCGCCCTATTTCCCGGCAGGCCAGACACTCCGCGATCCGGCCAGGGCTCTGGCCCGTCATACCGGGGGGCTCGCCCCCAGGGGATTGCTGGCCGCCAGCGATCGCCTGCTGAGCCGTACCGGGCAACTGTCCCTGGTGCTGCCCACGGCGATGGCGGATGAAATTTTATGCATTTCGTCGAGTTATGATCTGTATGAGCGTTGTTATCTGGCTGTTACTACCAGAGAGGGGAAAGAGGCAAATCGTGTTTTATTGCTGCTTGGCAGAGGATTAAACAAGTGTGAGAGGGGTGAAATTGTGATCCATTCTGCCACGGGAGGCTATTCCGACAGATATATCCAACTAACCAGCCCCTTCTATTTGAAGATGTAAATTTTGCCTTGAACTATTTTTTCACATCATTATGCTGACTGCTAAATGAGCGCCCGCTCAAGACCAGTTCAAACCACTGGTCGCGATGAAAAAACCAGCGGGGCTCTTTTTTTTACCCCCGGAAAGTGCCGGTCACTGACAAATAAAAAACTATAACAAGCAATAGTTTACAAGACAGACGAGGTTGAACTTGACGAAATCACTCACATTGTCCGATGTACTCGGATTGGGCTTCATGACCTTTGCGTTCTATCTGGGCGCAGGCAACATCATCTTCCCGCCCCTGGCCGGCTTCATGGCGGGTGAGCACCTCTCCCTGGCCATGCTGGGCTTCCTGGTCACCGCCGTGGGCCTGCCCCTCATCACCATCATCGCCGTGGCCAAGGCTGGCAACGGCTGGGCCGGCATGACCAAGCTGCTGCCGACCGGCGTGGCCACCGCACTGGCCGTCGCCATCTACATCATCATCGGCCCGGCCTTCGCCGCCCCCCGTACCGGCCTAGTGGCCTACGAGATGGGCCTCAAGCCCTTCCTTGGCGACATGGGACCATCCGGTCTGGCTGCCTACACAGTACTGTTCTTCGGCGTGGCCATCCTGGTCTCCCTGAACCAGGGCAAGCTGATGGATGCCATCGGCAAGTACCTGACTCCGCTGCTGATGCTGCTGCTGCTGACCCTGGCCATCGGTGTCTTCGTCGCACCGCAAGGAAGCATGCCTGCCGCATCCGGTGACTACCAAAGCACCCCCTTCGTGAAGGGCATTCTGGAAGGCTACAACACCATGGACACCCTGGCGTCCCTGATGTTCGGCGCCCTGATCGTCGACCTGCTGCGCCAGAAAGGCATCCATGACTACCAGAGCCAGTTCAAGTACCTGGCCATCGCGGGCATCATCTCCGCCATCGGTCTCTCCGTGGTCTATGTCTCCCTGTTCCAGCTGGGTAACACCGCTGCCGGCGTCGCCACCGACGTGAGCAACGGCGGTGCCATCGTCAACGCCTACGTGCTGAGCCTGTTCGGCCAACCGGGTCAGTTCATCCTGGCTGCCATCATCACCCTGGCCTGCTTCACCACGGCCGTCGGCCTCATCTCCGCCTGCTCCGACTTCTTCCACAACCTGACCGGCATGAGCTACAAGAAGCTGGTCGTGCTGCTGGGTGTCATCTGCGGCGTCGTGGCCAACGTGGGCCTGAGCCAGCTCATCAGCCTCTCCATTCCGGTGCTGGTCGCCATCTATCCGGTTGCCGTGGCGCTGGTGCTGGTCACCTTCCTGAAGGGTTACTTCGGTCGCCCCCGCCTGGTGTTCCGCTCCGTGCTGCTGGTCGCCTTCCTGTTCGGCTGCCTGGACGGCCTGGGCGCCGCCGGCATGAAGATGGATGCGTTCGCCTTCCTGCCGCTGTTTGACAAGGGCCTGGCCTGGTTGCTGCCGACCCTGCTGGCCTGTGGCCTCGGTGTCATGGTGCGTGGCAATGGCAAGCTGGCAGCAGAAGCAGCCTGATAACAGATCTTGACCAAATAAAGAGGCCAGCATTCGCTGCAATGCTGTTCAGATAAGCACATTTTTGACTAATTATTCATAAATGCGACTTGAGTTGGGGGAGCAAGGCTGTTTCCAGTCGATGTTCCTTCAGCCTTTATCCAGCGTGGCTTGCAATAGAAAGAGGGAGGCATCATGCCTCCCTCATTTTTTAGCCCTGATACTACGTGGACTGGAACTCAAATTCTCTTAAGTGAACAGCATTGCAGCATTCGCTGGCCTCTTTTTTGTTGGTGCAATCTGGTTCATCCGTTGTGGAAAGCGCTCTTCAGAGTACGGTTGCGGGCTTGGGTTTGCCTGCAAGACCGTACCAGTGATGCTCAAACCGGCCCGCATGCCAGCACAGGGTGCCCCAAGGCTGGTCAGCATGCCAGCGCGGGAAGTTGATCTCCACGCGGTTGTCTTCGTACTTGTAGAGAGAGGTGCTGATCTCGATATCCGACAGGATAAGCAGCACCACCCCACCGATGACACTCCATTTCAGCATCTTCCACATGGCGATTACTCGAAGCAGATCTCGATGGTGGCACGGCCATACTCCGATTCGAACGGCATCATGATCTTGGCGCCGTCGGCCCGGTGAGTGATGGTGTGATTGGGACCGGAGACGATGACCGGGGTCGCCATGTCGAACTCATAGCCCTTCTCCCCCAGCATGCGTTTGGCGCCGCCCGTCACCATGTTGGTGATCTCGCCCACCATGTCGGTCACTTCCTCGTTGATGGTGGCCGGCGCCTCCCCCAGCATGCGGCGCATGATCTCCAATGCCAGTCCCTTCTCGAAGCTGATGGAGAGGGAACCCCGGGTCTGCGGACCCACCATGCCAATCAGGCCGGAGACATCTCCCCGAGCCAGCTCGTCCGTCTTGCGCTTGGGCGCACCCGGTTTGAGTTCCAGCTGTGCCATGGTGGAGAGCACGTTGAGCAGGGAGAGCAGGAACGGGTTTACAAAATCAGCCTTCATCTTGACTTCCTACGGTAGCGGAACAGCGGGCACATTGACCATGGGCTTCTATGGTCTTGTTGGTAATAGTAAAACCATGCTGATGAGCCTGCTCGGAAAAGGCGCCGTCGATGGCGGGATCGTGCAGCTCCACTACCTCACCGCAACGATCGCAGATCAGCAGTTGCATCGGGTGGGCATGGTCGAAGTGGCAGCAGAAGATGAAGGCGTTGAGCGACTCCACCTTGTGGGCAAAGCCCTGTTCGAGCAGGAAGTCGAGCGCCCGATAGACGGTAGGCGGTTTAGCATGAGCCTCGGTCTGCTGCAACTGGGCCAGCAAATCATAGGCACTAATGGCATTGCCGTGGGCGGCAAGCAGCCGGAGCACCTGGCGCCGTGTCGGGGTGAAACGGATCCCGCGCTGCTCGCAGAGGCGTTCCGCTCGTTGTAGAAGTTGGTCTTGATTCATGTTCACGCAGATACCCTGTCAATTAGCCGGATACTATCACAGGGCCCCCAGTGCGCGGCGACAAAATTCATTTTCTGGGGCTGTCTCACGTTGTGATAGAATCCCGCCCCTTGTTTGGCCAACCCGGATGATTTTTATGCAGGCGCAGCGCTTTTCCATCGCCCCCATGCTGGACTGGACCGATCGGCATTGCCGTTATTTCCACCGTCTGATGACCCGCCAGACCCTGCTCTATACCGAGATGGTGACCACGGGCGCCATCATCCACGGCAAGGGCGACTATCTGGGTTACAGCGAGCAGGAACACCCTCTCGCCCTGCAACTGGGTGGCAGCAACCCGGCAGACCTGGCCCGCTGCGCCAGGCTCGCCGAGGAGCGCGGGTATGACGAGGTCAACCTCAACGTCGGCTGCCCTTCCGATCGGGTGCAAAACGGCCGCTTCGGCGCCTGCCTCATGGGCGAACCCGCGCTGGTGGCTGATTGCGTCAAGGCGATGCGCGACGTAGTCGACATTCCGGTCACCGTGAAGACCCGTATCGGCATCGACGAGCAAGACTCCTACGAGTTCTTGCAGGCCTTCATCGAGCAGGTAAGGGACGCCGGTTGCGATACCTTCATCGTCCATGCCCGCAAGGCCTGGCTGAGCGGCCTGAGTCCGAAAGAGAACCGCGAGATCCCGCCCCTCGATTATCCTCGCGTCTACCGGGTCAAGCAGGATTACCCGGATCTGACCATTGCCATCAACGGCGGGGTGACCAGTCTGGAGCAGACTCTTGAACATCTGCAGCACCTCGACGGGGTCATGATGGGCCGCGAAGCCTACCAGAACCCCTACATTCTGGCCCAGGTGGACAATCTGGTGTTCGGCGAGAACCGTGCCGTGCCGAGCCGCCACGAGGTGGTGCGGATGATGCTGCCTTACATCGAACAAGAGCTGGCCAAGGGCAACTACCTCTCCCACATGACCCGCCACATGCTGGGGCTGTTCCAGAACATGCAGGGGGCGCGCGCCTGGCGTCGCCATCTGAGCGAGAATGCCTGCAAACCGGGGGCCGACATTCAAGTGGTGCTGGACGCCATGGCCAAGGTGCCGGAGTTCGCGCCGGCCGACGCGGTGGAGTGATCATGTACCGCTTCACCGGATCCTGGCTGCACAAGGCCGTGGTGCGTCTGTGCGCCGGCCTGCTCACCATTCTCGGCATCAAGCTCAGCGCCTTCTATTTCATCGGGCTGCTGATCGTGCTGGGGCTGCACCGGGACCAGATCCTGGGCTAAGCGCCCCACGCTCCCGAACAAGAAAAAGCCGGCGCCCCTGCGCTAATGCCGATCAGTTAAGGATCCATTGACCGATCCTCAGGCTGTGTAAGAATCCGAAACTCCTTGTTGGGTTTCGG